>NZ_DAIQRQ010000003.1:86256-212564 GCF_036786105.1 Ohtaekwangia sp. | reverse complement strand
AATGACACATCATACAAAAAGCGGTATATTCCAGATTGATCTTGTAACCGGTATACATTTACCTGCGAGCCTATACTATGATTTTATGGCCCTTGACTATATTCAGGAAGCAGGTAAGATTTTGTGTGTTATAGATAGCGTAATTCCTCCAAAACCGGATTTTTCCGGTATAGCGAATATCAAAAAAAATGTTAAAGGTTTATGCAGGAACGAACCAGTTGTCCCTTGTCTGTCAGAATCTTTTGCAGCAATGCTATCTACCCTGCTCCGTTTTTTCAAAAAAGACAAACATGCGAATATCTGATTCCCACAACCAGAATCCGGTTTGATATATAGTTAATCATATAGTCAGATGTTTATGTGTACAAGTATAGATCTCGCTTGATTATTCCATGGCTATATAGTCTGCCTGTGTTCACTCCATAATGGTAATTTTTGCCATCGGGTATAAATGATATTTTTGAATGGATAAAAAGATTAATAGGCCCCGGGCAATTTAGTCATCTAGCGCGTGACATTCTACTAACAAAGATTTTCCGCGGGACAAGTACATTATGCCATACAGGCAACTTTTACATTTCGTTTACCTTTTTTAACAATTCGTTTACCAAAGCCTGGAACAAAGACTTGTAGTTTTGCTGGAGTTGATAATTAAACCTGCAAAAAAATATGAAAAAAATTATTTATGCGCTGATCTTACTGCTGGTGGTGGTAAGCGGACTAGTATTTGCTAATCTCGAAATAAAAAAAGAGGCTCCTAAAAAATCACCTCCAAGACCACTCACGGCTGCTGAGATGAAAGCCGCAAGGAAAAAATGGGAGGCTACTCCTGATGGTATAATGTTCAATAAATGGAAAGCATCTCCGGAAGGTCAAAAAGTACTTGCCGGTGCGGCCAAAATAAGGAACCATATAAGTGCTTCTTCCAAGATGGAGGCTGTTGTAAGTTCTCTTTCGCTTCCACCAGGCTCACGATTAGGTTTCGGAGTGATGGTGAAGATTAATGGTGACGATTATATTCTTACCTTTGGGGTGGGAAAGGCAAATGAATTTCAACAATTGCATAGCCTGAAAGTAAACGACAAAATAATTATAAGAAGCCATAGTGTATCGTATGCGCCTAAGTATTCATACCCCATTGTATCGGGCGACTATGTAGAACGGGACAGTAAAATAATGTATAAACGTGCCGCCCATAAAGGTGGCTGCTAAGCCTGCCTGCCGGTAGGCAGGTAAAGTTATGACAAAGCGAATTATTACACCTTACTTTCCCAATGGGATGAAGTATTTCAGCGCGTTATTGTTTGCAGGGGGAATTTACCTGATCGTAATAAGCCACTGGTTTTGGGGAGCACTGATCATTTTAACAGGAATAATAATACTGACGACAAAATATGTAACAGAAATTGATTTGAAGCAGAAAAAGTACAGAGACTATTTATCCTTTCTTATCTTTAAGTTAAACGAAGATACCAGGAAGTTTAATGCTATCGACAGAATAGTGATCACAAAAGGAAATTATTCGCAAACACTTAACACCAGAGTGCAATCACGGCAAATGGATTGGTCGGACTACACCGGTACACTGGTGTTCGATAGTGATACGCTTGACCTTCTGACAAAAAACACCAAACAAGAACTACTCAAAGGACTAAAAGAGTTCACCGAGTTTCTAAACGTTGGCGTAGAAGACAGAACAACAAACCAATACTATTGGGTTGATATGGCAAAGGTGTGAAATTCAAGGACAACCCAGTGAAATAGGCTGATCAGAAAAATTCTGAGAAAATAAAGCAGCTGTAAAACAGATGTATATATGAGAATATTAGTCACACTTGCAATTTTCATTGGGGGATGTGCTTCAGTGCCACTGAAAAGTACTGTCTCACAAATCAACAGTGATGTTTTAATTTTATCTATCTTAATTCAAGATCACTTGAGGCAAACGGAGGGGCGAGACATTACTCTTACTGAATTACTCCAGGCAGATACTTTAGACAGAATTTCGAAGAGCTTTGATAAAATAGAATTGAAATCCAGAGGTGGGTATATTTCCGTCTATTATAAGTTCTCAGCATCAAGAGATTTAAAAGGAATTGAACTTAGTGACAAAGAGAAGGAACGTACAAATTCCTTTAGGTGGACGGAGAAAGTATTGAAAAATCAATATGACGGTGAGATTCAATTTGATTATGGCGAGAGGTTCTATCGAGTAAGAAAAATAATTATTAACAGACCTGCAACTTAAACATTATCTTTCATCCTGTATTCGACAAACACAGGTCAACAAGAGAGCGGGCAAACATGTGTATATTTTTCAGTTGTCTCCCGTTAAAACATAGTCAACGGATCGGGATATATAAAAGTATATTTCAATCGCTTCTTTAATTTTTCCGAGCACACAATTTTATAGGCGCTGTTATCTTCCTCTATAAAATGGGGTGGCTCCAGGCCAAGCTGTTTACTTGCCAGGAAATAAAATTTACCGCGGGCAGGGTGTTCATCGGCACAGGCGTTGAATATTTCTCCCCACGCATCCCTCTCTACTACTGCCTGAATAATTTTTATACAGTCTTCCTGGTGAATCATATTTACCGGGCTTGTTCTTCCGGGTACCTCCTGCTTCCCGGCAAGAAATCTTCCGGGATGCCTGCCGGCACCAATCAATCCTCCAAAGCGAATTACGGTTGTTTGAATGCCACTTGTTATTACAATCTTCTCTGCTTCTGTCAGGTAAGAATCAACAGCGGCATCGTCTTCATATACTATACGGTTTAGGTCCGGATATACTGCTGTTGAACTGATAAATACTATATGTGATATCGTGCCACGCTGCGCTTCCTGTACCACGTTTTGCAATTGCTCCAGGTATACTGTTGTCAGACCGGTTTTTCTCCTCGGGGGAATACTGATGATCAGTATCTCGGATTGAAAGAAGCGACTATAATCACCAGCGGGCTGCGGATCAAACTTCAGTAAGCAAGGCTCTATACCGGTTTCCGCGATCGCGGCCAGTTTTTCCTGCTGCGTAACAGAGCCCAGTACTGTATAACCCGACCGTAACAACGCTACTCCCAGCGGTTTTCCCAGCCATCCACATCCCAATATACTTACCGAGTGCACCTGTGTTATAAAAATCCCGTTGTTAATTAATCTGCAGTAATTTCAATCTCAATACGGTCGTTCAGGCGCGAAGCACTGTTGCTGTTCTCCGGCACAAGCATGTTCTGTCCTCCCCATGCATATACATTGGAGCGATTCTTCTCTATGCCATTATCGGCCAGGTATTGCTGCACTGCTTCAGCACGCATACGCGACAGCTCTTTGGCGGAGCCGGTTTTCTCCTGTGAGCCCCGCACATCAAAGTAATTACGGGTTGTGCCCAGTGCTATGATCTTGCGGCTATTGGTACCGTTGCAATGACCGTGTATTTTTATCCTGTAATCAGGATTGTCTTTCATCATGTTTACCAGCTCATCCATTTCGAGCTTTGATTGTGGCAACATGATTACAGCATCTTTATAAAAAGAAACGTGATACATAACCGATACATCGCCTTTCTTCATGCGCTCCAGGCGATAAGGAATAACCCAGGCTCCGTTTGCATCTTGTGTTGCGTCCTCCAGTGCTGACGGGTTGGTATAATCAAGTTGTTTGACAAGTTCCTTATAACCGAAGATGCCGCACACCAGCGATATAGGAGCATTGTTAGCGGGCTTCGTGATGTCTACATATTGGTTAGACTTATAGACTGCAATGTCGCGGCCACGGCTGAAGTCAACACGGTGGATTTCGCCATTCACAGGTCTTCCATCGGCCATCTGAATGGCGAACTTGAAAAGCTTGCCTCTCACTTTCTCTGGTACCACTTCAGTAGAAGCAGCGGTATCGGTAGATGCCGGAATCTCGGTAGTGCTGATGGTTGAATCTACCGGTGGCGTTGTTGTCTCTGTCTCTGTTGTTTCGGTTACTGGGGGCTCAACTTTCGTTTCTTCCGCTACAACGGGGTCGTTGCCAGTGCCCAGTTTACCGGTATAGAGCCAGGCATCGTTCAGAAACGATCCTGCCTGCAGGGATTTAACTTTGGCAAGACCCTCTTCATGATTTTCAGTTTTCAGAACGTACACATAGTATTGATTCTTGGTAACATTCAGTTCATACTGAGCCGGGTATCGAAGACTCTTCACATAGCCGCTAAATTTCCGGGCATTACTTTCCACGGAGAACACGCCTACCACCACATAATAGTGCTGGGCGTAACTGGCGGCCGAAATAAAAATGAAAAGTAAAATAAAAGCCGATTGGGTAATTCTTTTTTTCATATAGCTAAATGATCGCACTAAAATAGTAAAACGTATCAGCTACAGGAAACATAATATATTATCGTTCTACCGTTGCTATAAAATTATTGACGATATCTCTTTACATGGCTTCATCACACGCATATTATTTTTCCTTTGAGATGGTATATCAGTCTCTGCTATCTTAGATGTTCTGATCATGTGTCAACATGTACCGAAGGGAAGCAACACCGTTGGCACAGTATTATGTCCCCAAATTATAGTCTTATGGCAGCGTTATACTCCCGTTGGAGGATATATATTTCGGAGCTTTACGATGCTTTGTGCCCTGCTCATATCCATAGGCGATCTCGATCAGCACGGATTCACTCCAGGCTTTGCCGAAAAACGAAACATCTACCGGCAGGTCATCAACAAATCCCATTGGTACGGCTATACTGGGATAGCCTGCAATCGCTGCGAGCGATGAGCTCCCGCCCAGGAAATGATCGCCGTCAATAAGATCGGTCTTCCAGGCAGGCGAGCCGGTAGGCGCCATAAGTGCATCGAGTTTGTATTGCTGCATTACTTTGTCAATACCTTCTTCGCGTGTCGCTTTGTGCATCGCTGCCAGTGCATCGGTATACTCTTTACTCTGCAGATCGCCTTTGGCATGGGCCATTTCCAATAGTTTCTGATCGAAGTAACGAAGCTCGATGGAATCTTTCCGGTTAAAAGCCATAAGCTCTTCCAGGTTATGCACCGGTGCATGGGGCAGGCTTGCAAAGTATTTGTTCAGTCCGTCCTTAAACTCATACAGCAATACCTGGAATGATGGACTGCCTGCGCCTTTCCCTATCGGCTCTGCTATTTCAATAACTTCCGCACCTTGTTGTTTCAGGTATAGCACTGCCTGCTTCATAAGTGTATCCACTTTGGCGTGAAAGCCGGATATATCTTTCAGCAAGCCGATGCGCTTTCCTTTCAGTCCATCTGCTTTGAGAAAGGGTGTGTAATCGCTATAAAAAACAGCTGCCGGGTTTAGTGTTTTTGAATCCGTTGAATCTATACCGGTAAGCGCTCCCAAAGCTATGGCTACATCTGCTACCGTGCGGCCCATAGGGCCCGGAGTATCTTGTGTAAAAGATATCGGTATAATTCCCGTGCGACTGATCAATCCCACGGTTGGCTTGAGTCCTACAATGCCATTGTTATTGGATGGGCAAACAATGGAACCATTCGTTTCCGTACCGATGGCTACTCCACAAAAGTTGGCCGCTACTGCTGCGCCCGAACCCGCGCTGGAGCCACAGGGGTTGCGATCGAGTACATATGGATTTTTAGTCTGCCCTCCTACTCCACTCCATCCGCTGGACGACATATCGGCACGGAAGTTTGCCCACTCGCTTAGGTTTGCTTTAGCGAGTATAACAGCACCTGCATCCCGAAGTTTTTTTGCTACCCAACTGTCTTGTGATGGAAATGAATTTCGCAGCACGATGGCTCCTGCTGTATTGGGCATTTTATCGTGTGTGTCGATATTGTCTTTGAGTATAACCGGTATACCGTGCAGCGGGCCGCGGATCTTTCCTTCTTTAAATTCTTTTTCCAATGCTTCGGCAATCGACAATGCATCCGGATTAACCATAATAATCGAATTAATCTGTGGCCCGTGTTTATCAAGTGCTTCAATACGAGCCAGGTAATCTTTCACTACACCGGTAATGGTATATTTACCTTCTTTATATCCCTGCTGCAGTTGCTGTATGGTAATTTCCTCCAGGTAATCCGGAATGGCTTCCGTATTTTCAGTATTGGCCGTTTTATGCTCGCACGCCAGGAGCAATATAAAAGTGAGGGATAGCAGTATACGGTTCATGGGTTATAAAAGTAAAAAGGTTTATTACAGGTGAAAATAATACAAGGTGAATTGTATACCTATCCTCTTGCGAAATTACTTCACATCCCGGAGGGGTACTCAAATTCCGGCTAAACAAGGTATTTTGATGATGAATATGAATCTTATAATTTCGCTGGCAGGGATATATTTTCAACCTTTTTATTACGTATAGGCAGTGCACGCTAAGCTTTTCTATACCTTCGCGTTACCTATCCTAACTTACCAATGCGATACGTTAACTGCGGCCAATGCCATAAAACCGATCTTCCAATTAACAGCTCACTTACGATTGATGGCATTTCCTACTGTGAAGCCTGCATACAGGCCACTTTTACCGAAGAGCAGTTAAAAACGAAGAAAGTTGAAAAAGAATACGATCCCACCATTTGCTCATCATGCCAGACTGATTTTGGCGATACTGTATTGAATCGGGTGGCGCGTTATCCGCTCTGTACTTCCTGCGAAACATCTTTAAAAGATAAAGTCTTCCCTGCATGGGTAAAGGCATTCTTCGCTGTTGTGATCGTGCTGGTATTCTTTTCTGCGTTTTGGAATTGGCGTTTTATTAATGGCCGATCCAGTTTACTTCATTCCAGGAAGGCTATCGAAAACAATGATTATAAACGCGCAGCTGAAGATCTTGCTGTAGCATCCGAAAATGTACCGGAAGTCGCTGATCTTCGTGCCTTGGCAAGTTATTACAAAGGTATCAGTCTTTTGACAGAAGATCACTCAGTAGAAGCACTGGCTGAATTTAACAGTTGCAAAAATCTGGTACCGAACGATTACAACATCGAAGCGCTGATCGTACAAGCAGAAATGGGGGCCGGCTTTGATACAAAAGATTATGCCATGTTCCTTCGCGCTACCAAAGAGAATTTGAAGAGAGATACTTCACTTGCAATTTCATGGGCAGGTGTTGCTTCAGCTTATGCCTGTTTGTATGCAACACAAAAATCCGATTCACTTAAAAATTTATTTCAGTATTACAGAAGCAAAGCACTGTCGCTAAATGATAGTACTGAAGAATTATCTGTGTATATTAATCGTCTGGATCACAGGATTGAAACGGGTGAGATTCTTACGAAGAATGAGTTTGATAGAAAATTCCCACAAGGTTGGACTAAAAATTAACGTTTATGTTTTTTATACCTGGTCAATTAATTGCCATCGCTACGTTTCCCGGTGTGATTGTTCATGAGTTCGCACACATGCTCTTTTGTCGCTTACGCAATATTCCTGTTCTGGACGCTTGTTATTTCCGTGTAGGAAATCCGGCCGGATATGTAGTCCATGAAAAGACGGATGACTTCCTCAGCACATTTCTTGTTTCGATGGGCCCCTTCTTCATTAATACAGTTCTATGTCTGATGATCTGCCTGCCTGCTTATGTGCCAATTCATTTCTTTGGGCTTGAACATCCGCTTTCGTATGTTCTCATGTGGCTTGGTGTTTCCATCGGTATGCATGCCATACCCTCTACTACAGATGCACAAAATCTTTTTGACGAGGCCAAGATACACGCCAAATCATTTAACTTGTTAGCTATATTTTCATTCCCGCTGGTTATCGCGATCTATATTTTCAATGTGCTCCGTGTTATCTGGGCTGATCTGGCCTATGGTATTATGATTGGCGTAGGTATACCTTCACTCCTGTTCGATTAATAACCAACTGTTATTATGCCCATACCACTCGATCTATTGGAAGAAACGCTCAGTCACCTGAATGAAGGCGCCCGCTCTGTGCGCGCTTACACAGGCGATGTGACCTATATCATTACAAAAGCCGATGACGGTGATTTCTATGTAACGCAGGAAGAACCGCCTTACACCAAAACAAGAACATCATCCCTGAAAGTATATTTCAAGGATGTGTTTGGTATTGACGCGCGTTATTAGAAATATAGTTTTCCTATTTGACAACGAGCTTGGCCGATCGACCCATCGTATCGGAAACGATATACATACCGGGACTTAGTCCGGATACATCGAGTTGATCTGCATCGGTAACTTTTCGCACCACATACCCGGCGGTGTTCATGACCACGGCAGAAGTTTTCCGATTCAGGTACACTATATCGCTGGTGCTTGCCGGGTTCGGTCGCACGCGCAAGGCTGATGGTTCTTCGCGGGTATTGATATATACCGTAAGTATATCCGAGTAATCGTACTTATCATCCAGGTCGGTTTGCTTGAGGCGGTAATAAGAGAGATTATGTAAAGGTGCGCTGTCACGGAAAATATAGCGGTTTTCAACGGCTGTAGTGCCTTTACCATTCAGCATGCCAATGCGCTCGAACGACAAGCCATCTGCAGAACGTTCTATTTCAAAATGCTTATTATTCTTTTCAGCAGCTGTTATCCAATATAGCCATACATTTCCATCCTTTACTTCGCTTCGAAATTCTTTGAGTGTAACCGGCAAAGGATTGGTAGGTGATGTAGAACCCAGTGTGAACGGACTAAAAGATGTTACCGCCGATGCCGTTGTTACCGTACCCAACGATGAGGTTCCCGATATAAATCCTCCAAGATTTTCCCACTCACTTCCATTCCAGTGTGCTACGCGAATTGAGGCCGGATCGGATATATAGGTTGACGAGCATTGGTTGGAATGCCAGCTCAACGTAACGAACGGAGTGCCCAGCCCACTGTTTCTGTCGAGCGTCCAATACTCACAGCTGCTGAGTGCTGCCAGTGTATTATCCTGTGCGGTGCCATAGGGTTGAGATGCTTTAAAATACTCTGCTGTGAAATCTGTTAACATTGTAACCGGCGATATCTCAACCGATCGATAGGATCCATTATCGCCGGTCGGAAATACAAATCCTTCCAGTGCTGTACTCTTTCGTACAGGCCCGTCTACATAGCTGGATGCGTTGGCTCCCGAAGTGGTAGCACCCGACAAGAAGTATATATAGTTGGCTGAAGTGGTATTCAAAATACCTTTGGTGAACGTAGCCGACAATCCTATATTCAGCACAGTATTCAACGTAACATCGCCACCATTTTTATTAAGAACAAGGCGCTCTATCGTTGGCGCTGCTGTGCTGGCTGTTTTGGAAATGATTTGTGAGGTGGTGCCCGACAGTGTAACATTTCCTCCGCTCGCTCCGAAATCAATCGCAGCGGAACTGTTGGTAGTAATGTTACCGGCAAAAACATTAGTGCCATTATAGGCAGGCTGCAAGGTGCCATTGGTTTGTATAAACATAGCATCACTGTTATAGGTATCTCCGGTGATATTGGCGAGAAGCAATGTACCCGTTCCGCTGTTGGTAAGTGAAACCGCTCCGTTAAATGTATTGCCCCCGGCACTTGCATCCGTAGAAGCACCGGTCTTGGTAAGCGTAACGGTGTTGTTGAAGGAAGAGCCATTCAACAACAGCGCTCCGGTTGTGCCACTGATAGGCACATTAAAGGAAGCGCCGCTGAAGGTTGTCGTGCCTGTGGTGTTCAGTATAAGCGAAGCGTTGCCAGACGTAACAGCAAAATTACCGGAAGTAAAAGTATTCGATCCGGTTGTTGTCATCGAGAATCCGCGAAGGTCTATTGTGCCGGTATATCCATTGGTAAGAATGCCCGCTATTGTAACGGGTGCATCGAGAAAGCATATACCATTTTTACCTGAGGCACCATCAAATATAGCGACATCGCCGGGGCCGGGTGCGGAAGCTCCGCTACTACCACCGGAGGTTGTTGACCAGTTGAGTGTATTGCTCCACGTTTTCGGTGTATTGGTATAATTGAAATAGTTGAACTCGATGGTGCCCTGCTGTGCGGAATAATTAGCACCCGCTATAATAAAACGCACCTGCGTAGTAGCTGCGTTCCAGTTGATGGAACTCATGTTTACAGAATAATATCCCGGACTGGTTTGCGGACTGAGTATATTTTGTTCGGTAATGTATTGACCTTCCGCGTTGAACTCCTGGGCCTGAAGAAAAAACTGTTGATTGCCTCCGGTAACAGCAATAACCTGGAACTCCACAACGCCACTTGCTTTGTCCAGTGTTAACAATCGCGGGCTGGTGCCATTCACATTAAACAGCCGGTTGGCATAAAATCCTACCGAGTTATCCATCTTCAGGATAGCGCTGCCATTATTTGAAAACGTCCAGCTTCCGGTGCCATTGTCTTCCACGAGCGACCATTGTGAAAGGTCGCTCGTGCTGCTGAAATTATTGATATAGACCGATGCACCTACCCAATACCGGGTTTGTGCGAAGGAAGAGAAGGATAGTAACAGGCAGGCAAAGAAAACACAGTAAAGATTACATCTCATAACGTAGGGTTTAGATAACGTGAATGTGTAAAAATGACAAAGCCCATCCTTGCTGAACCATAGCGGTTGCAGGCAGGATGGGCTTTGGGATGCCGAAGATAGAACTATCTTCCTGAATTTCAGTAATTTCAAAAAGGATAATTTCAATACACACAGCTTGCTGAATAAAATTCACCGACACGATTGCGAGAGCAACAGCATATTATTTGAATATTCCCCGCTGGCTCCCCATATTCGCACACGATTTATTCAATGGCCCGTTTTCAACCGATCTATGATATCGCTGAGCTGTGTTCCCGCAAAGGTCTTACGCAAGCGGTGCTCTGTCCCGGCTCACGATGCGCTCCTCTTACTCTTGCATTTGTCCGGCATCCCAACATTATTACGCGTACGTTCAGCGATGAGCGCAGCGCTGGTTTTGTGGCGCTTGGCATAGCGCAGCAAAAGAAAGCGCCTGCTATTGTTATCTGTACATCGGGATCGGCAGCGTATAACCTGGCGCCCGCAGTAGCCGAAGCATGGTTCAGTGAAACACCACTCATCATTATCACAGCGGATCGCCCGGCGGAGTGGATTGCACAACACGATGGTCAAACCATTCACCAGAATGAAATCTTCGGGAAGCATGTAAAGAAATTCTATCAGCTTCCGCAGGAGTATGATCATGCCGATAGTCAGTGGGCGGTTAATCGCATTGTAAATGAAGCGATCAACCTCTCCTACCAGGAACCGAAAGGCCCGGTACACATCAACGCTCCGTTTCGCGAACCGCTATATCCCCCCGCAGAGGAAGCGATCAGCTATAGTACATCGGTGCGGGTGATGGATGAGTTTCCTTCTGACTTTACACTTACTGACGAGCAAAAACGAAAGCTGATAAACGAATGGGGCATTTATCACAATGTACTCATCGTAGCGGGCCAGCAGGAAGATGACAAGGACCTGAACGATGCCCTGCAAACTTTCTTCACCAAGCATGCTATACCTGTGGTAGGCGATGTAATCACCAACCTGCATAGCATTGAGAAACTCGTTCGCCATGCTGATCTGTTTCTGGGGCAGGCTTCTGCCGATATCAAGAAAACATTACAGCCTGATCTGCTGATCACGTTTGGCAAATCGGTTATATCAAAGAACCTGAAATTGTTTTTACGCAAATATACTCCCAAAGCGCACTGGCATATACAGCCGGCGGGCATGGTAGCCGATCCGTTTCAGAGTATAACGAATGTATTCAATACTACACCGGCAGAGTTTTTCCGATTTCTGAGTTCATTACCTACAACCGAATCGTTCGAAAAGCAGAAGCAGCATAACTTTAACAAGCTTTGGGAAATAGAAGAACGCAGAGCACTGCGCACACTCGAAGAGTTTTTTCCGCAGGAAGCACTCGCAGAGCTTGAGCTGGTATATACTATACTCAACAATCTCCCTGAAAACTGTAACCTGCACCTTGCCAACAGCATGAGCGTGCGCTATGGAAATTTTATCGGGCTGCGTGCACAGCAACGCGGTATACAGGTATATGCCAACCGTGGCACAAGCGGTATAGATGGTTGCACCAGCACCGTGGTAGGACATGCGTTATCGAACGATCGTCCGAATGTGTTGATCACGGGTGATCTTGCCTTCTTTTACGATCGCAATGCCTTCTGGCATAATTACGCGATGCCTAATTTGCGCATTGTGTTGCTGAACAACCACGGTGGTGTGATCTTTAAAATGATAGACGGCCCCGGATCATTGCCTGAGTCGGATGAGTATTTTGTAACGCGTCAAAAACTTACGGCAAAAAAACTCTGCGAAGAGTTTGGCATTGAACATTTGCAGCTCGACAATAAACGCAAGCTCAAAAACCTGCTGAAAGATTTCTTTGAGTTTGATGGTAAACCAAAAATACTGGAGCTGGAAAGTGATACATTGATCAACAAAATCATATTTGATAACCTGAAGGAGAAAACAAAAAAGAGTTATGAACTTTAAACACGCATGGAAACCCGTAAAGGAATATAAGGAGATTCTGTTCCATAAATTTGAGGGCATTGCCCGCATCAGTATTAACCGTCCGCATGTACATAATGCGTTTACACCACTCACGGTACAAGAGATGATCGATGCCATGCACATCTGTCGCGAAGATGCAGATGTACGCGTGGTGATTCTTACCGGTGAAGGTGGCAAAGCATTTTGCAGCGGTGGCGACCAGAGTGTGCGCGGCCATGGCGGCTATGTAGGCGAAGACACAACGCCACGGCTAAACGTTCTTGATCTGCAGAAAATGATCCGCTCCATTCCCAAGCCCGTTATTGCGGCTGTTGCCGGATGGGCTATTGGCGGTGGTCATGTGCTGCACGTAGTGTGTGATCTTACCATTGCTGCCGAGAACGCTCGCTTCGGACAAACCGGTCCGAAAGTAGGAAGCTTCGATGGCGGTTTTGGTGCTTCGTACCTCGCCCGCATTGTAGGACAAAAAAAAGCACGCGAGATCTGGTATCTCTGCGATCAGTACGATGCAAAAGACGCGATCGAAATGGGGCTGGTAAACAAAGTAGTGCCGCTGGATCAACTCGAAGAAACCTATGTAGCGTGGGCAAAGAAGATCATTGCGAAGAGCCCGCTGGCCATACGCATGTTAAAGAGTTCTTTCAATGCAGAACTTGACGGGCAGGCCGGTATACAGGAACTTGCCGGAAATGCTACACTGCTCTACTATCTTAGCGAAGAAGCAAAAGAAGGGAAGAATGCATTCCTCGAAAAGCGCGATCCGGATTGGTCAAAATACCCGAAGTTCCCTTGATCCTTTATTTATATATAGATGTAAATCCACTATGCAGATTGAGAAACTTGAGATTTTAAGAAGTATTGCCGAGATGGCGTATGTTATAGCAAAGGCCGACAAGGGCCTGAGCTCGGAAGAACGCATTGCCTTCCACAAGATCATCCAGGAAGAGCTGGATTATGATTCTTGGGCAGCACAAAGCCGTTTTGAATTGCTGGATGAAGTGATACAACCTTCTATCGAAAAGGCGTATAACGAGGCCATGCACGATTTTAAAAAATACAAAGATCATTTAACGGATGACCTGCGACTTTCTGCTGTTCGCGTAATGCAACGTGTGGCAGAAGCCTGCAGTGGTTTTCATGAGAATGAAGCACTCATCATAGAGCGTTTTAAGAAAGACTTGCAGCAGTTATAAGAATGACGCGCAGCCTGCTGATCGTTTTTATAGTTATGTCTGCCATAACCGCGCAAGCACAACAAGCTATGCAGTCAACGTCAAGGGTACACGTTTTCAGGCTCGGGCCACATCAGGATCTTAAAAAATCGCTGGTGGCCTGGGCGCAGTTACACAAAATCAAAGCGGCCGTTGTTGTAACCTGTGTCGGCAGCCTGGAGCAATACACGTTGCGCTTCGCCAACCAGGAGAACGGTACATCGCTCGCGGGACATTTCGAGATTGTATCACTCACCGGCACTATCTCGGAGACGTCAACACACCTGCACCTGGCTGTTTCCGACAGCACAGGACAAACTACCGGCGGACATTTATTGGATGGCAACCTTATTTATACAACCACCGAGATCGCTATCGCTGAACTTCCCGATCTTGCCTTCGGTCGCGAAACTGACACTACCTACGGATATAAGGAACTTACCGTGAAGCGCAGATCTTCCAAGCCATGAGCTATCTGTACCCAAGCATTACCATCAATGGTCGGGAGGTTTCTCTATATGATATCGTACATCAGGCTGCTGCCGCCAACAGCGAATTTGAAGTAAGCACCTTCAACTTTATCAGACGCTGGCTGCGTAACGAATCTACATTTGAGATCCATACGAGCGGCTCTACCGGCACACCGAAAAAGATTGTGATAACGCGTAGCCAGATGGTTGTGAGTGCCCGCATGACGGAACATGCACTTAAACTGCAAGCCGGCTATACGGCGCTGGTATGCCTCAACACACAATATATAGCAGGCCAGATGATGCTGGTGCGCTGCTTCACCACCGGCATGCGCATTATGGCTATTGATCCAAATGCCAACCCACTTGCTTCCATACCAGCCGATGTACATATCGATTTTACCGCGTGGGTTCCTTATCAGGTATATGAGATACTGGCTTCGCCACAAGCCAATCGTCTCAATGCTGTGCGCTATAGTATTATTGGCGGAGCTCCTTTAAACCGAGAAGCGATCCAGGCGTTACAGCAGTACAGTTGCCGGTTCTTTGCCACGTATGGCATGACGGAAACCATTTCGCACATAGCGCTTCAATCGCTTAACGGTAATGCACCATCGCCTGTTTTCCAGGCACTTCCAGGTATATCCATCTATACGGATGCGCGTGGCTGTCTGGTAATTGAAGCTCCTCACTTGCCCGAGCGCATTGTTACCAACGATCTGGTAGAAATGAAAGAGAAAGACAGCTTTGTGTGGCTGGGGCGTTGGGATAATATTATTAACAGCGGCGGAGTGAAAATTATACCGGAGAAAGTGGAACAAGCTGCCGGTGAAGTATTATCGAAATGTGGAGTTAATAGGTCATTTTTTATAGCAGCGAAACCGGATAGTAAACTCGGTCAGAAAATTATTTTACTGCTGGAGGGAAAAGATGACGTGGAAAGTATACCGCGTGAGCTAATTTATAAAGAATTTAAACAAGCGGTTTCAGCATATGAAATACCGCGCGACATTATCGTTGTTGAGCAGTTTGCTTATACCAATACAGGGAAGATTGATCGAAGAAAAACGATTGAAATGATTACAAATCGATCGTAAACGTTACATCACGTAAATTATACCACATTAATTCCAAAGTCCGGATATTATCACTATTTCAAACAGATAGGCGCAACCTAAAGCCTGTCTTTGCAAAGTTTTAATATATTTTACATCCAAAGGTTACATCTGTATCAATTATTTTATTTAGCTTTGGTTTGTCTTATAGTTGTCTTTAAAGATCCCGCCTTACTACAATCAGATCTTTAGAGCAGCACTTCTTTGTTGGTTCAAAATTTTATATACCATGAAACGGGTATTGGTTATCGAGGACGATGTTCCTTTATGCTGGCTTTTGGAAAAAATACTTCAGAAAAAATATGAAGTGGTTATTATGAACAACGGTATGGAGGCGTGGTCATGGTTGTCTGACGGCAATCTTCCTGACTTGATTATTTCTGATCTTAAAATGCCTTCGTTAGACGGTATTGAACTGCTGGAAAATCTCAGCACCAGTGGTTTATTCAAAAATATACCGGTTATTATTCTCTCCGGATACGAAGATGCAAGCAAGCGCAAGCAGTGCCTTGATTTAGGGGCTTTTACTTACCTGGTAAAGCCTTTTGAGCCTCAGTCTTTCCTGGCTGAAGTGGATCGTGCGTTATTATTTCAAAGACAAAATGTAACCGTAAACTAATTATGGATGTTGCAGTGAATCTAAATGTAAGTGAATCCGAATCCCCGCTTTCTGTAGTGTATGAATCAAAAACACACGCTCCTTCATTTACAACTAAAAACATTGTCAGGATCGGCTTTTCCGATTCAGCAATTGAGCACGACTATGCCCAGGAAAAAATACATTTTATCAATTCCACGCTGAACAAGACGCTGGCCGACATAAAAAATGAAACGGCTGATCTGGATGCAATCCTCATCAACCCTGCCAGTGTGACTGCAGAGATGAACGCACTGAAAGATATAGCTTCTCAAAAAGCTATTCCCTATATATTCTATACACCCAAGTTCGATCAGGCAGCCAAAGACCTGGCACTTCGCACTGGTGTAGATGAATATCATTACGGTGCTATTACCCCTGCGTTCTTCAAACGCGTAGAGTTTATCAGGAAGCTGAAACTATACAAGATACAACGCGGCAACAAGCCCTATACTATGGTGCGGGCACACGAAGAAGTACCCACAATCAAACTGTGGACACTGAAACGTGCGTTCGACATTCTGATCTCGCTGGGCGCATTGATATGCCTCTCTCCCCTGCTGGTGGCAATCGCTGTATTGATCAAACTGGAATCCAAAGGATCTGTATTCTATATATCCAAGCGCGCAGGAGCAGGCTATAAAATATTTGACTTCTACAAGTTCAGATCCATGCGTATGGATGCTGATAAAGAGCTTCAGAAGCTGCAACACCTCAATCAATATGCAGAGAGCTCTGCAGACAATGTGTTCTTTAAACTGAAGAACGATCCGCGCGTAACGCGTATAGGTCAGTTTATCCGTAATACAAGCCTGGATGAGATCCCTCAGTTGTTCAATGTTCTGAAAGGTGATATGTCATTGGTAGGTAACAGGCCGCTGCCGTTGTATGAAGCCGAGAAGCTTACCAAGGATCAGATTGCATGGCGCTTTCTCGCCCCTGCCGGTATCACAGGCTTGTGGCAAGTTACCAAGCGCGGTAAACAAGAGATGTCACCGGAAGAACGCATCGCACTGGATATGGAGTATGCTATGAAAAACTCCTTCTGGCTGGATTTAAAAATCCTGTTGAGCACTGTGCCCGCTTTGTTACAAAAAGAACAAGTTTGATTATTCAGTAAATCTTTACTTCATCTTTCAACAGCCCCGTATACATGTTCTTTGTTGAACTGATTCTATTATTGTATTTTATATATGTAGTGGCCTATACTGCTTTCTTCGCTATCGCGGGATTGTTTTATAGGCCACTCGCCTATGCGCAGCCTCAGCGCAATCTTCGCTTTTGTGTATTGATTCCATCTTACAAGGAAGATGCCGTAATCCTGGATGTAGCAAGACAAGCCTTGAATCAAACCTATCCGGCAGAGTATTACGAAGTTGTCGTGATTGCCGATTCGCTACAGCCGGCTACACTGGAGCTGCTGCGAAAATTGCCGATACGCGTAGTGGAAGTACATTTCGAAAGCAGTACAAAAGTGAAATCACTTAACATGGCGTTGTCGCAATTAGACACTGCACGGTATGACTATGCTGTGATTCTGGATGCTGATAATGTAATGGAGAAGAACTTCCTGCAGCTTCAAAACGGATTGCTGGCAACACATTCCCTGAAGGCGGTGCAGGGCCAGCGCAAACCGAAGAATCAAAACAACAACCTCGCATTTCTGGATGGTGTAAGCGAAGCTATCAACAACCATGTATACCGCCAGGGACATACTGCAGCGGGGCTGTCGTCATCGATCAGCGGTTCAGGTGTTGTATTTGATTTTGCTTTACTGAAAGACAAGCTTGGCAAGATGACTTCCATTGGCGGATTTGATCGCGAGCTGGAGCTACAATTACTCCTCGAAGACATCAAAGTATATTATTACAAGGACGCTGTGGTATACGATGAAAAAATATCACAGGCCGGTGCCTTTCAGAATCAGCGGAAGCGCTGGATTTCCAGCCAGTATTTTTATTTGAAAAAGTATTTCAGACCAGGTGTGGCGGCGTTATTCAAAGGTAATTTCACATTCTTTAACAGCGCAGTACTTCGAAACATCCAATTGCCTCGTCTTATTAACCTGGGGTTACTTACTGTGCTCACACCTGTAGCGGTGTTACTGCGCCATTACCTTGCACTGGGTGCAACGCTCTGGGTAATTCTGTTTGTTGTTAACACTACCGCGATATTGCTTTCTATACCCGGAGAGTTTTACTCGAAGAAAATGCTTAAGGCACTGCTGGACCTTCCCGGCATTTTCGTGCGCATGTTCATGCTGCTCTTCAAGCTGAAGAATGCCAACAAAAAATTTATCCATACGCCACACGGGGCAACTTCAGAATAATTTATGAAGGCGACTGATTACCCTCTCGTTTCGATTGTAACTATTAATTTCAACCAGACTTCTGTAACACGCGACCTTCTTCTCTCGCTTCAGAACATATCGTATCCTTCAATCGAGATCATCGTGGTGGATAATGGCTCGCGCGATACTTCCGTTCAATCACTCAAGCAGGAATTTCCGGAGATCAACCTGATTGTAACCGGAAAAAATCTCGGCTTTGCAGGCGGTAACAATGTGGGGCTCAAAGAAGCCAAAGGCGAATACCTGCTGTTAATCAACAATGATGTTGAAGTAACACCCGGCTTTCTCGAACCACTGGTCGCTATATTTCAGCAGGAACCAAATGTCGGCATTGCCTCGCCACGAATCGTATATTTCGATCGCGATGAGCTTATTCAATATGCCGGTGCTGTTAGTATAAATCCATATACCGGCAGGGGCAAAAAACTCGGCTACCTGGAGACTGACACTAACCAATATAACTGGGTGCGCGAAACCGAGCTGGGGCATGGCGCCTGCCTGCTAACATCACGCAAGGTAATGGAAGAAGTGGGCCTGCTACCGGAGGTATATTTCCTGTATTACGAGGAGCACGACTGGACCGAGCAGGTAAAGCGGGCAGGCTACCGGGTATATTATGTGGGCACATCAAAAGTATATCACAAAGAATCTATATCGGTGGGCAAAAACAACCCGATCAAAACGTATTACCTGGTGCGCAACCGGCTGCTATATCTGAAACGAAACACGAAAGGCCTGACCCAGCTATCGTCTATGCTTTTCTTTTTTGGGCTGGCCATGCCAAAAGATATACTGAAATTGCTGTTACGTATGGACTTTCCCAATCTAAAGAGTTACATTCAGGGGATTTCCTGGCATTTGAACCATTGAGCGTATGATGGACGAGATCAAAAAGAAATTTCAAGAAATCAGGAAGGAGAACCCGCGTTCCTCCGGCTTCAGTGTATTAACGCTGATGATTGGAAGAATGCTATCTATATTCTGGCGTCTGCTGGCAGCGAAAATATACCTTCGCCATTGTGTAAAAGTAGGTAAATATGTTACCGTGCATGGCAAGCCCCTGATTAATGCCAATGGCATTATCGTTATTGAAGATCGTGTAGCGATCTGGTCAGTTTTTGAACGCACCAAACTCCTGGTAAAGGCTACCGGTACATTGCGCATTGGCTATGGAACCCGCGTGAATGGAACACACATCGCTGTAGCCGGAAATATTACCATTGGTAAGTTCGTGAGAATAGCCCCCTATACTTTAATACTCGATAGTGACTTTCATGATCTGTCAGACCATACCGCCGAAGGAAAGCGCGGCGATATTGTAATTGAAGATCATGTGTGGATCGCCTCGCGCGCCACTATTTTGAAAGGTGTTACAATTGGAGAAGGCTCTGTCATAGCTGCCGGTGCCGTTGTTACAAAGGATGTTCCCGCTTACAGCGTTGTGGCTGGTGTGCCCGCCAAAGTAATCAAAAGAATTAAACCGCAACTTGTAGAACAGGTTGCCTGATAATTTTCATTTCTTGATTAAAGTGGCGTTATTGTTTTAATTAACTGGTATATTATCAATTAGTTAGTTTACTTTTCTCTCAAAACCCTCCTGCTTATGAGAATAGTTATTTTACTACGGTATCTATTCCCCCTGTTTACCCCCCTCCTTCTGTTTATAAATTATCATGCCGCGGCACAATGTGGCTGTACATTTACCATACCTGCCGGTACGGGAAGTGTAACCTTTAACGGGACAGCACAAGGTGTAAAGCCCGGTGATGTAATTTGCATACAGGGCGGAGCCAGAGAGCGTATCATCTTTCAAAACATTGTAGGTTCAGCCACCAATTATGTTACTATCAAGAACTGTAACGGGCAGGCCCTCATCGGCGGGCCTAATGCCGGTAATGGTATATTAATAAACAGTTCCCGCTATTTTCATATTACCGGTACCGGAGATCCCAGTGTTGAATACGGTATAAAGATCGTTGAGACAAAAGCAGGAACACAGGGTATAGTATGCACGGCACTAAGTTCCGACATTGAGATCGATCACGTTGAAGTTACCAAGACCGGATTTGCCGGTATTATGGCAAAGACTGACCCAAGCTCCAACTGTGCGGATAAAACTTCGGAGCGTCCTAATTTTACCATGTATAATATACATCTTCACAATAATTATCTCCACGATATAGGCGGTGAAGGTTTTTATATTGGTAACAGTTTCTATAATGGCACAACCGTTTACTGCGGAAGCTTGCAGTACCCGCACGAAGTGCGCGGAGTAAATATACACAACAACCTGGTTGTCAACTCAGGTTGGGAATCCATACAGGTAGGATCTGCGGTAGCCGATGTCCAGATTCACGACAACAAGATTTACAACTACGGAGCCGCCAACAACCCTTCGCAGAACGGGTGTATACAAATGGGAGTTGGTACTACCGGCAAACTATATAACAACTTCGTTAAAGGTGGTTACGGCCCCTGCCTCGTTATACAAGGTATAGGAAACAATTACGTCTTCAACAACATTGTTATAAACCCGGGAGCGGAAGCCATCAACATCAATACCCGGCCAACGCCATTGGCTACCGATATAGTGCCAAACGGTTATCTCGGAGGAGTATATATAGTCAACAATACCATTGTAGGGGCTGCTACAGCCGCTATCAAAGAGAATGTAAACACGGCACCCGGCTGTGTGCTTTTCAACAACCTGATTGTGGCCTGTACATCAAACTGGAATCAGTTGAAAACCTATACCGACTGGACACAGGGTAACAATGTAGTGATACCGGTACTTGACAACGCCAAGTTCGTGAATCCTACTGTAGATGATTATCATCTTCAATCCAATTCTCCCGCTATCAATGCCGGGCGAGCCGCGAGCCTCTATGGTGTAACGTTTGACTTTGACAAACTGCTCCGACCGACAGGAGCTGCGTGGGATGCCGGAGCATTCGAATTATCGGGAAACCAAAAGCCGGTAGTAACAGTAGGCGCCAACCAAACGCTGGTACTACCGGTAAACACAACAACCCTCCTAGGCGCCGCCAGTGATGCTGATGGAACCATCGCATCCCTGCTATGGACCAAAACCAGTGGTCCTGCTGTTACCATGAGCAACATTACTACCGCTTCCCTGTTGCTCACCAACCTGGTACAAGGGGTATATGTATTCAGACTCACCGCTACGGATAATTCCGGAGAGACAGGCTATGCCGAAGTAACGGTTACCGTACAGGCTGCCGTGGTGAATCAACCTCCTGTAGCCAATGCCGGTACGGATAAAACCATTACGCTGCCTATCAGCACCACCACTATCAATGGTTCCGCAAGCGATGCTGATGGAACAGTAACAACCTATTTGTGGACACAGGTAAGCGGCCCTGTAACCGCTACGCTCACCAACGCCAACACGGCTACACTTACTGCGAGTGGTATGACCACAGCAGGCACCTATGTATTTAAGCTTACGGCCACGGATGACGATGGCGCTACCGGCTCCGATAATGTTTCAGTTATTGTGCAGCCTGCTGCTGTCAATAAACCTCCGGTAGCTAATGCAGGTACAGATAAAACACTTACACTGCCTACCAACAGTGTAAACCTGGCAGGTTCTGCCAGCGATCCGGATGGAAGTATAGCGACCTATGCCTGGACAAAAGTGAGCGGAGCTACCGCTGTCATGAGTGGTGCATCAACTGCTACGTTATCGTTGAGTAATCTGGTTGTTGGCTCCTATATATTCCGGCTGACTGTAACTGATAATCAGGGCGCGAGTGCTTTTGATGAAGTTACCGTAATCGTAAATGCCGCCAACCAGGTTCCCATTGTAGATGCCGGTCCGGATAAAACTATAAAATTACCAACCAATACCGTGACCTTAACAGGCTCGGCATCCGATCCGGATGGAACCATTACAAGCTATGCCTGGACGAAAGTAAGTGGCCCTGCCTCCGGTACACTTTCCAATCAAACAACAGCGGTATTGACGGTAACGAACATGGTGCAGGGCACATATGTATTTCGTCTTACGGCCACTGACAACAATGGCGCGAGTGCCAGCAACGATGTAACCGTAACCGTAGAAGCTGCCAACATCCCTCCGGTAGCGAACGCAGGTACAGATAAAACACTCACGCTGCCCACCAACAGCACAACCCTTACGGGCTCTGGTACAGATACCGATGGAACAATCACAGCATACCTCTGGGAAAAACTCAGTGGCCCCGCTGCTACGATGGGCGGCAGCAACACCGCCACGTTAAGTCTTACGAACCTTGTGCAGGGAACCTATTCATTCCGGTTAACAGTAACCGATAACAATGGAGCCAAAGCAACCGATCTGGTATCCGTTGTTGTGCTTCCTGCCACTGTCAATCAGCCACCTACGGTAAATGCAGGCTCCGACCTGGTAATCACATTGCCAACCAACTCCGTTATACTCACCGGAACAGCATCGGATACCGATGGAAGTATATCTTCTTATTTGTGGGAAATGATCAGCAGTCCAACAGCTACGCTGAGTGGCACAGGCACCGCCACGCTTACCGTTACCAACATGGTAGAAGGAGTATATACTTTCCGGCTCACCGTTACCGATAATAAATCGGCTACTGCGAGTGATGAGGTAAAAGTAACCGTAACATCGGTTAACCAGAATCCGGTGGTAAACGCAGGCACCGACAAGACACTTGTTCTTCCTGCAAACTTTACTTCGCTTACAGCAACAGCTTCCGACCCGGAAGACGGCACCGTAAGTTCCTATACGTGGTCGCAGCAATCAGGACCTTCCGTTGCATCCATCACCGGAGGAAGTACGGCCACTGCCAATGTATCGGGATTGATTCAGGGTACTTATGTATTCAGAGTTACCGTTACAGATGCAGATGGTGGTTCGGCATTCGATGATGTAAACGTAATTGTACAAGCCGCCACCAACGCGAGCCCGGTTGCCAATGCCGGCAGCGATGTAACAATATACCTTCCTACCACCACCGTGTTGCTGACAGGTTCCGGCTCTGATTCAGACGGAACCGTCACCAGCTACCTGTGGGAAAAAGTAAGTGGTGGCACCGCCAACCTAGGCAACCAAAATACCAACGCGGTAACCATTACAAATCTGAATATCGGTACCTATATATTCAGACTTACTGTTACGGATGATGATGGCGCTACCGGCATTGATGAAGTGACCGTAATCGTCAACCCTGCTTCCAGCAATCAGTCTCCGATTGCAGATGCTGGGCCGAACATAACCTTGTCGCTGCCCGTGAACAGTACCAATCTGATTGGTTCGGGTACTGATCCGGACGGAACGATCGCTTCATACGCGTGGATCAAAGTGAGCGGACCGTCTGCCTTCCTGATCAATGCTTCAACACCTGTGCTGTCATTGACTGACCTCGTAGAGGGTGTATATATATTCAGGCTTACCGTAACCGATGATGATGGCGCTACTGCCACCGACAATTGCCAGGTAGTAGTATTGCCGGCTACAGTGAACCAGACTCCTACGGTAACAGCCGGAAACAACCTGACCATAACACTGCCCACCAACTCGGTAACGCTTACAGCCTTTGCCAGCGACCCCGATGGAAGTATTGCCAGCTATACCTGGGCAAAACAGGTAGGACCAGCCGCCACGCTGAGCAGTGAGAACGTAGCCACCCTGCTCATTACCGATATGGTGGAAGGCACCTATACATTCCGGATTACAGTGGAAGATAACGCCGGGGCTACTGCTTTTGACGAGGTTAACATCACCGTATTACCCGCCGGATCGAACCAACCACCCTTGGTAAATGCCGGCACGGACAAAACCTTGTTCCTGCCCAACAATGCCATTAACATTACCGGCACAGCCAGCGACAATGACGGAAGCATCGTGTCGTACGAGTGGACCAAAATACAAGGCCCCACTGTAACGATGGCCAATACGAATTCGAATACCGTGATTCTTACCAATATGGTGGCCGGCCAGTATACCTTCCGCCTTACTGCAACGGATGACGATGGCGCGTCATCTTTTGATGAAGTGGATATCGTGGTCTTCCCGGGAACGGTGAACCAGCCGCCCATCGCCAATGCCGGGGCGAACCAGTCCATCGTATTACCCAATACAACTGTTACGCTTAGCGGATCAGGTTTTGACCCTGACGGATCGATCGTATCCTATACCTGGACGCAGGTTTTAGGCGCCAGCTCGGTGCTTGAAAATATTAACTCACCTACACTTATTGTGAATAACCTTGCTGAAGGGGTATATCGTTACCAGCTGACGGTAGAAGATGATGACGGTGCCACGGGCTCCGACTTCGTGGATATTACCGTAGTAGCAGAAGGAAGCAACCTTCCTCCTATCGCCAATGCCGGCTTCGACCAGGTAATTTACCTGCCGCAAAGCACCACCAGCCTGCAGGGCAGTGGCACCGACATTGACGGAACCATACAAAAATACCTGTGGGAAAAAGCATCAGGTGGGGCCGTAACCATGACAGGACAAGCCACTTCAAAACTGTCGCTGTCGGCACTTACTACTGGGTCGTACCAATTCACACTCACAGTAACCGACAATGGAGGTCTTACCAATGCTGATGAAGTGAACGTATCGGTATTGCCGGGATCAATTAACAAAAACCCGGTAGTCGATGCCGGAAAAGATATATTCTTACGGGCTCCTGTTACTTCTGTAGTAATTACGGCTACTTCTTCCGATCCGGATGGAACGATCAACTCCTACAACTGGACACAGGTAAGCGGGCCGGCTATCTCTCCTCCTGCCGGTACAGCAACCCCGATCATTACAATATCCAATCCGCCGCAAGGCACCTATGTATTCCGCATTGATGTAGCCGATAACGGAGGCGCTACAGCCTCGGATGAAGTTACTGTGGTGATTGCTCCTGCAGGAACGAATGAGCCTCCGGTAGTAACCACCGGAACATCGCTGATCCTTTTCCAGCCAACGAATTCAACGGTGATCAACGGATCAGCTTTCGACCTCGATGGAGCTATTGCATCACTTGAGTGGACACAGCAAAGCGGTCCGTCAACAGCAACGTTATCGGGAGCAAACAGCACGACCCTGAATGCCGGCGGACTGGTGTTGGGATCGTATACTTTCAGGCTCACCGCAATCGACAATGAAAATGCTTCTGCATTCGCGGAGATTGTGGTTGAAGTACATGCTGAGAATTTACCGCCTACTGCTTTTGCCGGCAACGACACTACACTTGTGCTCCCCGATAACTTTATAGCGCTGGAAGGTATCGGTACCGATCCGGATGGTGTGATTACCTTGTTTACCTGGGAGCAGATTGCGGGTACTCCGGCTGCTATCAACCTCGACAACAATCCCATTCTCGCGGTAACAGATCTGGTAGAAGGCGTATATACTTTCCGCTTAACGGTAACCGACAATGGAGGGGCAACGGCCAGCGATGAGGTAACGATTACCGTACAGGAAGATCCGGTAAATCCGATCGGTGCAGCCAAGCTCTTCTCTCCTAACGGCGATCTGACCAACGACATCTGGGTGGTGAAGAATATATCCATGATCAACAGCTGTCCGATCAAAATATTCAATCGCCTCGGCAAGAAAGTATTCGAGGCGGATGTATATGAGAACAACTGGGACGCCACGCTAAACGGGAAACCCTTGGAAGAGGGTGACTACTATTATGTTATTCAATGTGAGAATCATAAAAAATACTCTGGTGCGATTCGATTAATACGCTGACCCTGCTTCCATGAAAAGACCTCTACCAACTTGTTCCCTGCTATTCATTCTAACGCTGCTCGTCTGCCAGGTGGCGTATGGACAAAACCCGCCGGTATTCAGCCAGTTCTTTGCCAATCCGTATCAGTTCAATCCGTCCTATGTAGCCAACAATGGTTATGCAGAAGCTAACCTGTTCTACAGAAGACAATGGCTCGGTGTTGACAACACGCCTACGGTGGGTGCTGTTAATATTCAGGCCCCGGTGGGCAGAAATGTTTCGCTTGGCCTTACGGCTTATAATGACAAATCGATTTTGCTATCATCAACTTCTGTACTCGCTACATTTGGCTATCGCATTCGTTTTGCGCAGGCACATAATCTGAATTTCGGTTTATCGGGAGGTGTGGGCTTCAACTCGTTCGATTACTCGTCTCTGGAAAATACCAATGATCCTGCACTTGCCAATGTATCACAGAACAACACATTCGTGAACGGGCAATTCGGTTTTAACTACCAGTTCAAAAATTTCAATATAGGTTTTGCCTTACCACGGCTGTTTGATTCAAAGCCCAACAGTGCCCAATCATTCAACGAGGTGAAGACGAGTAAATTTGACAATCGCTTTGGGTCAGCTTCCTATACTTTTAACCTCGGTGCAGTAAAGGTATCTCCTTATGTTATATACCGCTCCATCGATCAGACTCAGCACCAATGGGAAGGTCTGCTGCAGGTAACTATCAAAGATGTGATCTGGATTGGCGGCTCGTACCGCGATGGCTACGGTGCTACCGGATTTATAGGATTGAACCTGAAAGGTCTGCTGCGTATAGGCTATGCGTATGAGCGACCTACCGGCGATATAAAGAGTGTAGCAGGCGGCACCCACGAAATATACATGGGCGCCCGCCTGAGCAGAAACAATCGCGAAGAAAGTATATTTGCCGAAAAGGAAGTGCAGGACTCGGTGAAAGCAGCCACCGCCGTTGCAAAGAAGACGACACCAACTTCGAAAGATACCACTACCACAGCGGAGGCCCCGCCAGCGAAACAGGATAAAGCCAAACGCAAAAACCAGGAAGCTATAAACCAACCCGTGACGCAGCAACCCATTACAGAGGTTCAACAAGAGGCCAATAAAACCGGGGAAGCAACCAAGACAACAGCAACACCACAGGAACAGGCACCTGCCCAGAAAGCTCCGGCTGATGAACAGATCGCAGAGGAACATGCTTTAGGACACTACCTGATACTCGGTGTATACCAGCAAGCTGAAAACGCCAAAAAGCAACTCAGCAAGCTGCGCGAAAAAGGGCTGAACCCGGCTATACTATATCAATCCGAGAAGAATTATTACTACGTATATATTTACTACTCAACCAACCGCCAGGAAGTGATCGACAAATGGAAGATTATCAGACGGCAGAATCAATATTTCGGTGCATGGATATATACTGCAGTGGAGAAATAAAATAGCTGCAGGCTTCTGGCTGCCAGCCGCTGGACGTGTGGGGCTTCAACATTCGTTGATTAGTTGTTCCTTGTTCGATGTTTTTAAAAGCTGTGAGCTTCCAGGTATCTACACACGCTTTCTATCTTCTGTCTTCCCCGACTTTTACATTTAACGTGTAAACAGGTAACGATTAACAGTTTCCGTTTAACGCATTTTTCCAGTATAGGCCTTTCTTCAGGCATGATTTTTTAAGCCAAAATTTCACTCTAAAAAATCCCATTAATTTTATACCTATTTTGGGGGATACAATATTGAATCATTATAATTTTTAATATTTTTTATTTAAAAAGGCACACATGTACTGTAGTTGAAAAAAAATTAAAAAAAAGCGTTTACTATGTTTCAAGTAATGTTTTTTCACCTACATTTATAAACGAAAACGCGAATAGCGTCTTCTACTGTCTATAAAAGGTAACAAAATATTACATCCTATGGTTGGGCTTTTATCTGGATCCACAAGTGTGGAGTCCTTGACACGTCTGCCTATTCAGGAGTACCGGAACTTCATTTTTCCGGAGCATCAATCTTTCCTTTTATCGAATTCTCTGTTTCTCCGAGGCAAGTCCTCCTGTTCACGAAATTTTCGTTAAACCAAAACTCATATCTATTTGAAACATTTCTAAAAACAAAAATCCTCTAACACTATGTCAATGTCTAAATGGCTTCTCAGTGGTCTGCTCAGTGTATGTTGCATCGCCACGCTTTTCGCACAAACCGTTCAATACGATAGCGGTTACAGCCTCCGGAACTATCAACTCTCGCACTATTACAAAATGGTAAGCTGGGACGATAGTCAGTATAAAGAATTTAACTATCGCGCACTGAATTCTTCTCAAGCCATCACCGAGTTTATGAACTGGAGAGCCATTTTCCCTCCCGGCTACCAGAAGAATGGCTCACAAAAATATCCTATGATCATTATGCTGCACGGTGCCGGTGAATCGGGCAGATCATGGCAGGGTGTATTCTCGTATGCGCCAAGCGATGTGCGTTATGATAACAATGACCATAACCTGCTTCACGGCGGCCAGGAGCACCGCGATGCTGTAAACAGAAATGCATCAGACCCGCGCGCTTTTCCGGGTATTGTAATTTTCCCGCAGGTAAATCATAGTGGTGCCTGGGAGAACGGCTGGAACAATGGAGCTCTTACACAGAATGAGAACATGGCCGTTAAGATAATTGAATACATGTTGGCCAACTATAACGCAGACATCAACCGTATCTATGTGCACGGCCTTTCAAATGGAGCAAAAGGAACCTGGGACTTTGCTTCCAAGAGACCTGATCTGTTTGCAGCTATGGCACCAATGTCAGGTGTAGGAAGTAACCCTGATATCATGACCACTACACTCGTAACCACTCCCCTCTGGTTATTCCAGGGAGGTTTGGATACCAACCCCAATCCTACTTCAGCACAGTCTATTATTAATACGCTGATCTCCAAAGGAGGAAGTCCACGTTATACCTTGTATCCAAACACCGGTCACGGAACCTGGTATGCAGCGTATGCAGAACCTGATTTCTTCTCCTGGCTGCTGGCGCAGGATAAGCGAAAAATATATGTATTTGGAGGCTCCCCTGCTTTCTGTATCGGTGAGTCTGTAAAACTTGGATTCTCTGCAGGTTTCACACAATACCAGTGGACTTTGAACGGCGTGGATATAGCCGGAGCAACAGATCGTTTTTATAACGCATCCGTTGTAGGTACCTATACCGTTAAGTTCAAGCGTGCCGATAACGTATGGTACGAATCATTCCCTACCAACATTACCTCAAAACCTGCTTCTACGTTCTCTCCTACGCTTACCAATACAGGATCGAAAATACTGCCGATAGACATCAGCTCTAACAACGTAGTTGACCTGGTGGCTCCAACCGGTTACACAGAGTATACCTGGCTGAAAGACGGCGCAGTGGTAGCTACTACTACCAGCAGCACACGCAACATTTCTACCGGTACCGGCAGTGCAACAACGGCTGGCTCGTATACTGTGCGCGTAAAAGAAAGCACAGGTTGTTCAAGCTTGCCTTCTAATACTATTAGCGTAGTATATACTTCGCCTCATACCAACCCTACACCTCCGGTGCAGGCTAATCCGGTTGTTCTCTCGGCTACACAAACAAGCTTGTCATGGTCTGATTCACCTGCAGAAGATTACTACGAGGTCTGGAGAAACAGACGTGCTGCCAACGGATACTCTTCAGAGCCTTATAAAGTTGTAGGCATTGTTGGACAAAATGTATTGTCGTTTGTAGACGCAGGTCTTCGCCCGAATGCCCAATACTTCTATCGCATTCGTGCCATCGGCGGAAATGATGGACGTTTCTCCAATGAAAAACTGATCACAACACAGGATGATGCTATACCACCAAGCGCACCAACCAATCTGGCGATCAGCAACCAGACTGGCTTCCAGGCATTGTTAACCTGGACGGCATCAACCGACAACGACCAGGTAGCAAGCTATCAGATCCTGTTGAACGCTACACAGGTAGGTACATCTACAACTACTTCGTTTACATTAACAGGCCTTACACCGGGCGCTACCTATACAGCCGAAGTAAAAGCGGTGGATGCACGTAACAATGTGTCTGCATCCGGAAGTGTAAACTTTACTACACCGGAGGGAGGTCTCTCTTATAAATACTGGGAATCGGAAACTTCATTGTCCAGCTTGCAGGCATTCGACTTTACTCAAACACCGGATGTTACGGGCATTGTAAACAACTTCGACATCAGTGTAAGACGTCAGGACGATCTCTTTGTATTCTCTTTTGAAGGATATATTCAGATCGATGCTACCGGCACTTATACTTTCTATACTGCATCCGATGACGGAAGCCGTTTGTATATCAACAACACGATGGTTGTTGATAATGACGGCCTGCATGGAACGGTAGAACGCAGTGGTACCTATAACTTTGCCTCTACCGGTCGTTTCCCGATCAAAGTAACATTCTTTGAAAACGGAGGTGGCCAGGCACTTACCGTACAATACGATCCGCCAGGAGCCGCACCGAAACAAACCATTCCAGACAATAAGCTCTTCCTGGCAAGCGGTGGCTCTGGTGCACGTGTAGCAGCAGGAGAAGTATCTGTATTCCCGAACCCGGTTCGAAACAATCTTACGATAGACCTTACACAGTACAAGGCTCACACCATTACCATCTACGACCAGGTAGGTAATACCGTGCGGAGGATCAACGTTGATGGCATGCAGGATATCAAGAACATTGAAATTTCTGATCTGAAAGAAGGCACCTATATATTGGGTGTTGACTCTAAAAGAATACGAATTGTAAAGAAAAATTAGTTTAGAAAGACCCTCTTATCCAACGAAAACGCTGCCCTAATCAGGCAGCGTTTTTTATTTCATACGTTTGCACAGGCTATAAATCGGTCCCTTCTTTTTCTATGGATAGCTATTAAAATTTAAAAAGTTACTTTTTTATTACGTGGGTTATATATCATTACATTTGTATGTCTATTGGTATAATGGCTTTAAACTTATATGTTCCTAACCAAACCGCTCTCGGCAGCTGCGATAGCTTTGTTTATCGTGGCCTTAACCCCCCACGTTTTTGCTCAAACGATCCACTACGACAGTGGATATACCATGCGCAACAATGCTCTCGGGCATTATTACAAAATGGTATCCTTTGCGAATGAAAATAAGATTCGCGAGTACACGTATTGGAAAGGCAATGGTACTAACGTTACCGAATTCCTGAATTTCCGGGTAATCTTCCCAACCAACTTTAACAAGAAGGATACACTCACCAAGTATCCGCTGATCCTGATGCTGCACGGCGCCGGTGAATCGGGACGTTCCTGGGAGGATCATTATGCCTACGGACCTTCTGATCTACAATACGATAACAACAGTACCAACACAGCACACGCTGGTCCCTCTCACCTTGCCGCTGTGTCCAAGTCGCCCACCGCTGCGGGTGCTTTTCCGGGTATCGTAATTTTCCCGCAGGTAAGCTATAGTGGTGCGTGGCAAAACGGCTGGGACAGCGGGATTGAAAGCGACAACATGCGCATGACCATTGGCATTGTTGAATACTTTATTTCACACTACAATGTCGATCAGGACCGCATTACGGTGCATGGCCTCTCGAACGGTGCCAAGGGTACATGGGATGCCGCAGCCAAGCGCCCCGATCTCTTCGCAGCCATGCTGCCGATGTCGGGAGTAGGAAGTAACGCCGATATTATGAGTGATATCCTCGTAACTATGCCGCTCTGGTTGTTTCAGGGAGGTTTGGATACCAACCCAAAGCCTCAGGCTTCACGCGATCTTATCGATCTCATTAAAAGTAAAGGAGGTTCGCCAATCTATACTGTATATCCTACTTTAGGTCACGGCACGTGGACTACCGCGTATGCCGAACCTAACTTTTTCCCCTGGATACTCGCACAGAACAAGAAGAATATATTTGTATTTGGAGGCGTAACAGAACTTTGCCCGAACGGCTCTATTAAACTTGGTTTCTCCGATGGTTTCCTCGCCTATCAATGGACCTACAATGGTATCGATATAGCAGGCGCCACTACCCGATTCTATACATTGAATCAGACGGGAACGTACACAGTGAAGTTCCAGCGTAAAAATGGAAAATGGGCGGAGTCAAAACCGCTGGTCATCACACCGAAGTCGAGTTCAACCTACTCGCCTGCGCTTACCAACACAAAGGGTACACGCATCTTACCGATCGACTTCAACGGTGCGAAGACCGATACGATGAAACTGGTAGCACCGGAAGGGTTCCCTCAATATTACTGGTACAAAAACGGCACACCTTTCGATACTACTACTACCAACACAAAAGTTGCATACTTCCTGAACAGCTCCGGCACAGCAGGAACCACCAACGAGGCGGGTACCTATGCTGTGAAAGTAAGAGAGAACTCAGGTTGTGAAAGTCTTCTTTCATCTCCTGTAGTTGTATACTATACCAGTCCACACATAGGGCCCACAGCTCCTACAGTTGCCACAAACGCACTTACCGCTATATCAGAAACGTCTGCCAAAATTGTATGGACGGATAACTCTGCCAATGAAGAGTATTTCGAAATCTGGAGAAACCGTAATAATATCAATGGCTATACCAGTGAACCTTATAAACTGGTTGCTATTGTACCGGCAAACTCCACAAGCTATACTGACACGGGACTTCGTCCGATGGCCAAGTACTTTTACCGCGTTCGTGTTGTGGGCGGTGGCGATGGTAAATTTGGGGCCGAGCGAAGCATCACACTTCCGAACGACCTGATCAAACCAAGCGCTCCGGAAAACCTGGTGGTAACAAATATTACCGATACACAGATCTCCATTTCATGGGATGCCTCTACTGACAACGACCAGGTGGCTAAATATGAAGTATATGAAAGCTCAAACCTTGTAAACGGAGCCGTTACGGCAACTTCTTATACATTAAGCAACCTCGCACCAAACACAACTTACTTCATCAACGTAAGAGCTGTTGATGCCCGCGGTAATTATTCTGATTTTGCAGGTGAAGCGCTACAGGTAACAACGCTCACACCACAAAACGGCCTGGCATACTCTTACTATGAGCCTCTCACTGTGCCGGCTACATTTACGTTGAACAGCTACTTCAGTACAACACGGACACCTGTAAAAACAGGCATCGTTAGTAACTTTGATATAACACCCAGAAACCGGAACATCAAATTTGTATTTGCATTCGATGGCTACATCCAGATTGATGTTACTGGTAACTATATATTTTACACCAAGTCAGACGATGGAAGCCGCCTCTACATTGATGGTGTACTGCAGGTAGACAATGATGGTACAAAAACTACCGCTACTGAAAAATCGAAAACGGTAAATATTACAACAACAGGAAAACATGCTATACGCGTGGTCTACTTCTATGCCAACAGTGTAGCCGCGCCAACACTTACCGTGCAATACGATCCGCCAGGTTCGGGAACAGGTTTGGGTAAACAGACTATACCGAATGCCAAACTCTTCCGTACGGGTGCTACCCCTGTAAACTATTACTCAAAAGCTACCGGTAACCTGCAAGACCTTACTACCTGGGGAACCAACACCAACGGTACAGGTGCTGCGCCTCCTAACTTTACCAATGGCTTTGAGTATTTCAATATTCGTAACAGAACCGGTAATGTTGATCTTAATGCTGCATGGACCGTTTCGGGCACAGGTTCCAAAGTTGTGGTTGAATCGGGTATAACCCTTAACGTTAACGCGGCCCTTACCGGAAGAATGGAAGCCAACGACAACACGGTTATCAATTTGAACAACGCTACAATACCAACGTTTGGCATTCTGTCGGCAACCTCTACTGTAAACTTCAACGTAGCGGGTACGGTGCCCAATGGTTCATACGGTAATCTTAACCTGAACACCGGCGCAACAACCAAAACATTGCCATTAAGTTCTATTACCGTGAAAGGTAATCTTAACGTGGCTGATCAGGTAGCCGTGCGAGGTGGTGAACCTAATAAATCAATCATTGCTGTAAATGGCGATCTCACCTTCCAGGGAGCCGAAAGCCCTACATCAACGCAGCTATACTCGGTGATCTTTAAAGGTACCAGGAGCCACACGCTTACCATACCAGCCAACCAGGATCTGAGTCTGTATCAATTAACGGTTGATTTCGGCGATGCGCTTACCATCAACAATGGCACCAGCAACCCGGTAACAATCAATACCGGTACATCAACGGGTGGCGGTTTGATATTGGAAACCGGAGCCTTACTACAGCTGGGCAAAAACAATTTGTCACTCGTGGGAGATGTTTCTGTAAACCCGAACGGAGAAGCCGGTGTAATAGCAATGAATGGTGGAAACCTGACATTGAACACTACATCGCCGCTATCATCAAATCTTATCTTTAGCGATACTTATAACACGCTTACAAACCTGTCGCTGAATACCAGCAGCACCGGCAAGTTCAATTTACTAAGCGCTATCAAGACCACAAACCTCGTAACGATTGGTAAAGGTGAGCTGAATACATATACCGGTAATCTTACGCTGGTGTCAAACGCCAGCGGTACTGCACGTATCGGTCCGCTGTTGTCAGGTGCGAAAATTACAGGCGATATAGTTTTCCAACGCTATATGGATGGCGAAGGCAGAATATACCGCTACATCGCCTCTCCGATCAGAGGCATGAAAGTAGCCGATATTCAGAAATATATACCGGTTACCGGACAGTTCACCGGCAGAAGTACAGGTACAGGCATCAACAGTACCACTGCTTCCATGTTCAACTACAACGAGCCGGCAGGCGGATGGCTGAACTTCCCGGCTAATGGCAGCACAAACCAGGATACACTCAAAATAGGAAAAGGATATTCGCTGTTTGTTCGTGAAGGCACCAACCCTACTACGTGGGAAATGACCGGTAGCCCGTATCAGGGTACATTTGTATTCGGCCTTACCGGCGGTACATCAGGTCAGGACAACGGATGGAATCTATTGGGTAATCCATACCCTGCTCCTATACAATGGACCGGTAGCAACACCGGAGGTAAATGGTCTACCTTCCAGAATGTGAGCAGCATTGTATCGGTGCGTGAGAACTTCGGTACAGAGTATAGATGGCGCGTGTGGAACGGTACCACCGGAAACCTGGCAAACGGTGTAATTGCTCCGGGCCAATCGTTCTGGGTGCAGGCTACATCTTCAACACCTGCCCTGACAATTACCGAAAATGCCAAATATACTACCGATGGATCTTTCTATCGGGAGGCAGGTGAACCACAATCCATCGAGATTACCATGACCAACGGAAAACTGGACGATCAGGCCTATATACAAATTCTGTCATCGGCATCCAATGCCTATGTCAAAGGTGAAGATGCTGTGAAGCAAGCCAATACGTATTTCAACCTTTCGTCTAAATCTACCGATGGTGTATCATTGTCAATCAACGTAATTTCCGATCAGTTCTGTCAGGCCGGCATACCGGTTAATGTTAGCAACGCCGCCATTGGAAATTATACCTTGCAATTCAAAGGCATCGACAACACGGTAACCACAGTATATCTGCAGGATGCATTCCTGGGCACTACAGTAGCAGTAACAGAGGGATTCACGTATAGCTTTGCTGTAACCAGTGATGCTGCTTCCAAGGGTTCCCGCTTTACGCTTGCACTGGGCAAACCTGCCATCGAATCAGCGAAGATACTCAGCACGAAAACAGTTTGTGATACCGACCCTACTGTGATTGTTGTCGATCCGCAAACCGATGTAATATACCAGGCTTTTGCAAACGGAGTAGCTGTATCCGACCAGGCTGTATCTTCCGGAAGCGATCTTCCATTAATTCTTCACAGAGCTCAACTGCACAGCGGCACGACTCTGGTAGAAGTAAAAGCAAGTTATGGTTATGGTGGATGTTCCGCTGTATCGCTCGACTCAACTATAAATGTTACGATTGATTCTATCGCAAAGCCTTCTATTTCCGTAATGGGCACGAAGTTTTATACCGTAGCAAATGATACATATCAGTACCAGTGGTTTGTAGATGGTGAGACGATTGATGGCGAAACGCAACCCTATATATATCCCTCTATCGGAGGAAAATATACCGTGCAGGTAACCAGCGGAAGCTGTGCATTAACATCTAACGGAGTGATCTTCAAAGCAGCGACAACGGCAACAGCAAGATCGGCTGCCACTTCACCACAAACAGTGTCTGCATTTCCGAATCCATTTACCGATGTGGTTACGGTAAATCTATCCGGCAGCGACAGAACACAGACCATTTCAGTAATGAATGTTGTAGGCGAAACCGTGCTTGAGAAAACAGCAGCTCCGGCAGACGAAACGGTTATACTTGACCTCGGCACCTTACCACAGGGCACGTATGTTATAACAGTAGGCACTGCACGATTGAAAATTATCAAGAAGTCGTAACAACATAAACGTATAAAAGAAAGTTAGCTATTAATGAAGAAGACCCTCTTACTCATCATCGTTGCTGGGATAGTGCTCATCGCACTATCCTACTTCGTTGTGTCTCTCAACCAGGAAACAGAAACGTTAACAAACGAAGAACGATCAAAGGCGCCCGGCAATTTCATAACGCTTGATCATGGCATGGTGCATTATGCATTGCAGGGAAATGATACTGCAAACCTGATCGTCTTCATTCATGGTGGTGGCATTACCGGCATGGAAGTATGGCAAAACACCATACCCTTCTTTCAGGAAAAAGGATATCAAACACTCTCCTATGATTTGTACGGTCGCGGATATACCGACAGACCGACGGTTGACTATACCCGTGAGCTTATGGTAGACCAGCTCGCACAACTATTGGATACCCTCAACATCCATGAGCCGTTTACCATAGTGTCGATGTCTATGGGGGGAATGATTGCTTTGGATTATACTTCAAAATATCCGGATCGCGTAAAAGAAATTGTATTGCTCGATCCTGCTACCACGGGCGACTTCAAGCCAAATCCATTACTAAAAATGCCGGTGGTTTCTGATTTACTCATGACTTTCTACTGGTATCCTAAAGCAACTGAAAATCAACGGAAGGAATTTGTAGATCAGGCACTCTTTGAAAAATATAGCAGGCGGCTGGCCTATTTCATGAATTTTGAAGGGTATAAACGTGTAAATCACTCCACCTGGATGCATACCCTGAACCAGCGAAATATAGAATTACTGAAAGGGATGCATCAGAAAGTATTGTTGCTCTATGGAGAAAAAGACCCATACTTTCCTTCTGGAAATATAGCGTTGTATCAATCGCTGTATCCTTCCATTCAACATCATGCTATCGCCAATGCGGGCCACATGCCGCATTTCGAAAGACCAGCAGAAGTAAATCCGGTTATTTATACTTTCCTCAACGGTTCACCTGCCGAGTGATTCCTGTAGTAGTCTTCTATCAGCCAGAGCATGGCGGGTATAAAGATCAGTGCCTGCGGTACCAGGAATAATCGCGATTCCATCGCTGTACTTTTCGCAAGGTGTATCACAAACCAGAAGGGAACGATCAATAAACACCAGCTCTTCAACATGAGGGGAAGTCGTCTGAAGCCAAACAGTGTGATGAGTGGAATCAGTCCCAGTGTACCAAATAACTGCGGATACATACGGAAGAAAGTAAGGTTGAATTTAAGATAGGCCAGCGGGCTGCGCATACCATGAATACCTTCCGCCTCGCGAAAGCCAAAGTACAGACGGATGCTGACAAACACCGCGGCAAATACAGCGAGTGATGAAAGTGTGATGATCCACTTGTCTTTTGTAAGCATGGAGCGATCGAACAATAAGAATGGCGCAACTACCATCAAGGGTATAAATCCACTGGTTTCGCGGTTCACAGCAGCAAAGAAGGTGATCGGTAAAATCCAGTAATATTTTTTATGCAGGATAACACAGGCCGCCAGCAGGTAAAAAATAATATCGAAATACGTGTTGAATGAAAAATCAGACTGAAACACACTGTTGCTGATGGTATAGCACAACAACATTAACCCGGCGAAAATGAGTATCGGGTTCCTGATCTGCAAGGCTTTGTAATAATAGAAACTGATATAGAAGATCAGCATGTTCTGTATAAACTTGAAGAACAGGTAGGGCAACATTTCAAATTTGCCCGGCAGTATCTTATTGAAGAATTGAATAAATCCCTCCAAAATATAGGGCGACAGTATTCTGTATTGCCAGGGATTGTAAAATTCAGAAGTGCCCGCCATAATGTTCTTGTGCCGCTCAATTTGCACAGCATGTGTAATAGCCAGGCAACTGGTAGCATGTTCATACAACACGTAAAGACTCATGAGCAGGAACATAAAAAACCATATCCATTTATCGAATCGGGGGCTTACCAATGTCATAGCTAAAGTTGAATTGTTACCTTGCAATTTATTGAAAATCTTATGCTATTTTAACACTTTCCGAACATGTTACTATGCATTATGATCTGATTGTAGTCGGTACTGGTTTTGCCTCATCTTTCTTCCTGAAAAAATACCTGGAGAAAGCCGCTCCAACGGTTCGTGTACTGGTGCTCGAACGCGGTGAATACATTCCACATCAGCAACGGCTTCAGGATGCGAGAAGTAAACCACTGGGTGAAGTTAGTTACGTAAGTGGTGGTCAGGCTGGTGTTACCTATAAAAATAACACACCTGAAAAAGCGTGGATATTTGATCCCAGTTTTGGTGGCAGCTCCAATTGCTGGACCGGCTGCACGCCCCGCTTTATGCCCAACGACTTTGCCCTGAAAAGTAAATACAACGTTGGCATAGACTGGCCTATACAATACAACGACATTGAGCCGTACTACTGTGAAACGGAAGACATCATGGCTATATCAGGGCCGGAGCAAACACCCTACCCGATGTCTAAAAAATATCCACAGCCGGCGCATGAGCTTAGTACAGTAGATAAAGTTTTACAGCGCGCTTATGGGGAGCTATATATCAGTCAGCCGACTGCGCGAAGCAGTATATCCAACAAACGTAACAAGTGCTGTACCAGCGCTATCTGTCACTTGTGCCCCGTAGAAGCCAAGTTTACGATTGAGAACGGTTTCAAGAAAGATCTGTATAACGATTCGCGCCTCGAAATACAATATGGCGCACAGGTTATTCAGCTGGATATACAGCAGAACATTGTAAAAGGTGTACAATACCGGCAGCAAGGTAAAGACAAACAAGCCACAGCCGATCTGGTAGCACTCGGTGCCAATGCAATCTTTAATGCACACATTTTATTAAATTCCGGAGATACCAATGTACATACCGGGAAAAATCTATCCGAGCAAGTAGGCTACTATGGATATTTTGATCTGAAAGATTTTCAGAATGTAGGGGGCAGTTCCATCATTACCGCCAATGGTTTTATGTTATACGATGGAGCGTTTCGTTCCGAACGTGCCGCCTGCATCATTGAAAGTCACAACGATGTGTTTATCCGCTACGAACAGGGCAAGTGGCGGAATATAGCCAAGTTCAAATTTGTATTTGAAGATATACCGCAGGCTATAAATGTAGTAGAGCGTTCCACCGATCCGGTTGTTCCGCAGCTAACCTATAAAGCGCACAGCGATTACGTAGCGAAAGGCTATAACCATTTGAAGAGCAACATTGAAACATTATTCGGCTCACTCCCCATTGAAAATATATACCTGGACGACAAGTATCAACCTTCGGAGGCTCACATTCTGGGTACTGCACGCATGAGTAAAGATGCCACATCGGGTGTAGTAGATCACAACCTGGTGCATCATCAGTACAGAAACCTGCTGGTACTGGGAGGCAGCTCCTTCCCTACCATAACACCATCCAATCCTTCGCTCACCATTGCAGCGCTGTCGTTACGTGCTGCCGATCATTTGCAATAACCATGAAAAGAAGAACCTTTATCCGCCTATCCCTTCTTGCTATACCGGCAGCTATCGGTGCCTATTTTCTATTGAGTTTCGATAAAGTTCTCAGGAGAATATTGAAAGCTGATACCAGTGAGCTGAACCTGGAAGAAGGTGCCATCGATCGCTTTCTGCAGGATGCAAAGCGCGAACACTTCTGGAACAAATTCTCATTGTCCAAGAAGATGTTTATCTGCGTTCAACACTTCTTCTCTTCCCTGGGAATAAAACTTCAGTACCATACCAAGTATAGGCAATACCGCAGTGTGATCACAGGGCAGTTTCTCTTATCAACTGATTTCTTTCTGAATAAAATGGACACGACTCAGCGTATTACTTACATTGGCTTCTTCAATCCTTACAAAACAGGATGTTCGAACCCGTTTTCGAGTATACGCTTTACTTCCTGAAAGGCTTGTAGTGAGCATGCTGGCCCAATGCCAGCATGGGGCGATCTCCGCTGGTGTCGCCATAGGTATAGATCGGAGTAAATTCGTCAGTGTTCAGGTACGCGCGAATGCGTTCTACCTTTTCTTCTCCATGGCAGTTCATGCCCTGAAATCGGCCGGTAATTTTTCCATTCACCACTTCCATGCGGGTGGCAATGCACTCAACGGGAAGGCTATCCGCCCACGGCTTTACCCAGTTTTCCGGAGAGGCTGAAACAATAACAACTTTATAACCGCTGGCTAAATGTTGTCTGATCTCTTCCAATGCCTTCAATCTGATTAATTGTGGAATGCGTTGTTGAGCAAACTCCCCACACAGGCGATTGAAAGCCGACACATCTATACCTTTAAAGAAATAAGAAAGCACATACTGCTTCGCATTGGCATTGGAAATAAAGCCAGCCTTGAACAACGCAAGCATAGGCGATAATACTAGAAAACCCGTAAAGAACTGAAACGATCCTTTGGCAAAGTGTATAAATTCAAACAGCGTATCACGTGTAGTGATGGTACCATCAAAATCAAATAAGGCAAGCCCGCGTTTATTGCTCATACATGCTTACACGTAAATGATCAACAGGAATGTAATAATGAAACCCAGAATGGTGCATTGGATGAACCGATCGGTGAGCAGGATCTTGGTAGGCGAACCGCTGTCATTTTTTACCAGGGTGATCTGCATGTAACGAAGCAAGCCAGCGAACACAAACAGGGCTGTAATATAGAGATAATCGCGCCCGATGCGGAGAACTACTTCTTCCGAAATGGTATACATGATATACGAAACCATGATTACTCCCGAGATCAGGGCAAGGCATGTGTTGATGAACTCAATATTGTATTGTCTGACCGAAGCACGCAATGCGGTGCCGGAAGTTTGTGCCAATACCAGATCGTCTCTTCGTTTGGCAAACGCCAGGAAGATGGAGAGCAGAAACACCATGATGATAAGCCATTGCGAGATCACCACGCCAATGAGCACGCCACCCGCTACAGCGCGTATTAAAAAGCCCGATGACACCATGAAGATATCCACCAGCGAAATGTTTTTAAGCCCCAGGGAATAGCCGATGTTGACAGCACCGTATACGGCCACGAGTATTGCAAACGTTGGTACCTCGGATAGTGTATATGACCACCCCAGTGAAACGATGAATAACACGGCCATGATACCGAGTGCTAATCCGGGCGATACCTTACCGGATGCCAGTGGCCGCTGACGCTTAACAGGATGAAGCTTGTCCGCTTCAATGTCGCGATAGTCGTTGAGAATATAAATAGCCGATGCCATTAGGCAGAAGCAAAGGAAGCCTTCGCTCAGCAACACGAGCACATGTATATCCAGCAGTTGGCCAGCAAAGAATGCAGGTATGAAGACGAAAAGATTCTTGACCCAATGATGAATTCGAAGGAGGTAGAAGAAACGCATTATAACTAACTTTTATTACTGTAAAATTATTATTATTACTCTCACGTCCAAAAGGTTAAAACATTATCTTTAGGTTGGTTTTAATCAAAAAAGATTGTGCAAGATAAACACTTCAGGTACCTCGATCTGGTGATCTGTGTACCCTTCATCATCATCCCTCTGTTCATCAGCCTGCCCTATCGTGTTAACATCTTCCTGTCATGGGAAGGCGCCTACAGGCTCTCCATTGGTCAAGTTCCTTATGAAGATTTCGGATTGCCCATGGGTATTTGTTACTGGCTTATCCCGGCTTTGTTCTTCAAGCTCTTCGGTCCCACGTTTCTGTCGCTTGTAAAAGCACAGATACTCATTAACCTGATGAGTATACTTTCCTTGCGCGGTATACTTTATAACCTAAAAGTGAAGCCGTATACCATTACATTAAGTCTGCTGGTGTTCTGCCTCACCTATGTGTTGTATAACTTCTGGCCATGGTATAATCACTCCGTTGTGGTATATGAACTGGTATCGTTGTTCTTCCTTACCAAGTCATTTACCACTGACAGGCTACGTTCCAAAACAATATGGCTTATACTCGCTGCCCTGTTCTCATCTGTTACATTCTTTACCAAACAGGATGTTGGCGCTATTGGTATATTGCTTAGTCTGTTCCTGCTCGGTTATCGTGCGCTGCTCGACAAAGAGAGACTCCCGGTAATAACGTACCTCGGTGCAGTAGCAGCGATCAGTATCATCTCTGTACTTCCTTTTTTAAAATATGGCTTTTTATACTGGTTTAATTACGGCCAGCCACCCCACAGCTCACGCCTCGACATTGTATTGTTACTGAATACATTTCTGGAAGAATCGATTGTAGAGAAAACATATATAGCGCTTATTCTCGTATTGCTTTTCGTCTCCTTCAGAAGTATACGCGAATTTATAGAAGACCGAAACCAGTTTATGCTCACAGCCATATCGGTGTGCATGATCGCGCAGGCTATTGTTACCAAGATGACGAGCCCGTTACCAACCGATCACATGACGTACTATCACGTATTCGGTTTTGCGTGCATCCTGAATTTCTTTCCCTGGCAGCGCTGGAATTCATTCGCGAAGCCCGCGTTTGCTATGTTGGTATTGGTGATGCTGATATACTCTGCCGGATACTGGAAATATGTATCGGATATTCTGCACATTCACACCAAAAAACCGGTAACGGCTAAAGCTGTTCCGAAAACATCGGTCTGGAAAGGAACGGCTTCTTACCCTACACTGAAACATGTTACGTTACCTGCCAGTACCATTGCCGGTATCGATAGCCTGGCCAGGCTTCCGTTCATTCACAAACCAGGATTAAAAGTATTGAACATGTCGGAGATAACGTTTCTGGCAAAAGAGTTCGGCTATACTCCCCTCACCAGTCATCCGCTGTGGTTCCATGTAAACATTGGTATGTTCCAAAAGCAGATCGATGAGATAAACGAGCGCGTACGAGATCATTACTACGATGTTGTTCTCTTTGAAGATATACCTAGCCTTACCGAGTTCTATCCCTATAAAGTGCGTGACGAATTACGCAAGTATTATATACCGAACAATAAATTCCTGGCTCCGCGTAAGCTGGAAGACTCTTCAATCGAAGTATTCATCAATCCCGATCTTGCAAAACAATATCTGCCTCAATCGGAAAATGGTCAGACAAAGTAATATCATGGTAAGCCTTGTAGCTGCTAAACACCACGCCATCGCTGGCAAATATATTGTCGATGCGTACCGGTGAGCCCAAGAAGTTGTAGGTATAGGAATAGCCTGTGCCTGCATCTTCAAAAGCATTGCGCAGTTTATGCGATAGCGTATGGTATACATAGCTGTGGGGCGGCTCGTTCAGATCACCACAGAGTACAACTCTATAGGGCGATTCGTCAATGAAATTTCGTATTAGCTTGGCGTGGTAACTCCTTGCCATTAAACCACCTTTTATATTTTTCAGCTTTCGTAATCGGGAGGCTTTGTAAAAATTATATGATTTAAGGTGGACATTGATAACGCGAATGGTATCGTGATTGATTACTACATCGGCCCAGATAAGACGGTTGAATGAGTTGAACGCAAACTCCCGCTTGCCCGCAAATGCAATGGGGTAACGCGATATAATAAAAAGCCCGAGGCTGTCGCCTTCCAGAGTCTCCTTCCCGGAAAAGTAACGATAGTACGAAGGCAGTATCTTGTAGAAGTTGGCAGGCACTGTTTCCTGCAGGCATACTATATCCGGATGCACATCGCTGAGCCAGGAGGCAAATGCCGTTAATGTCCCGGTATACTTTTGTGATCTATCGAAATAATTAAGCGCGTTTACATTGTATGAAATTACCTTAACGGTTTTACGATCGCCCGCACCTTCCTTATGCAGCCCCAGGGAGAACATGCCGTTGGTAATAACGAGGAAGAGTACAATAACTGCTGCCGGTGCCAGTGACCAACGGCTTTTCTGAAAGAGGAAATATACCAGTGCTATAGCCGTACCTATCAGGAGAAACGGAGTTGCTAGTGTTGCAAAGCCAGCCGGATAAAACTCATCCGGAGGAATATATATAGCTACAACGGCTATTGCTGCAATAGCGGTTAACAATAAAAACAGCCTTTTTGTCATTTATGAAAATAATGAGGGGTTAACTTTTTAAGTTGGTAAATATCAAGGAAATCTATCTCGATTTATGAATATTCTTATAGCCTTCTTTCCCGACCTAAATAAGCATGTTATACCAAATAAATACTCATGATGTAAACATTAAAAACAGTTGTGACATGAAAAACTTTCCCAATAAAATTTATTAACCTGTCCGTTGAAGAGCTTCGGGGTGTAAAAAAAGATTTGTCCGTGTTCCAATCGCATGGCCATCTTCACCACTATCGACTGGCCACCCAGACGCACTCAAGTGTCCACAGGGCCGGAGCCGCGAATTGCTGGCACTATATTATTACACCAATGGTCGTCCTGCCAGGTGAGATTAACGCAGGACTTGAAAACCATTCCACACTTTTTAAAGCGCGCCCTTACCAGGATCAGTCACGAATTTTCGCGAAGGAAATTATGAAGCAGATAACGCCGCCCATTTTGTATAATGCTGCCCGGAAAATTACCAGGTAAATAACACAAATTGGGTATTTTTCTTAAGCAAGCATGTTATATATTAGCATGCTTGTTTATAGTTTAATTGTAATAATAACCTGCCTGCATCTGACTCTGTTGTTCAACAGGCTTTAATCTACCTAAACATGAATTTCACTTACGGAAGAACCCAGTACGTTTCGAGCGATCGAATGAATCGAGCTCCTATTGTCTCGAAAATGGTTTACAATGTCTTCGGCTACACGAATGTCGGCAACTATGCCCGGTCGCGCGTGTTTATCCGATTGTTACGCACCTTGCCTTTATCATCTTTCAAAAGGATTATAGACCTCGGTGCCGGCCTCGGAGAGTTTACATTTATGATGGCGGAAAAAATGCCACAAGCTCAGTTCACGGCTATTGAAATTTTACCGGAACGCGTTCACAAACTGCGGCAGGTGGTGAAGCAGCTTAATTTTAAAAATGTTGAAGTGTTCCCCGAGCTGATTGAAAAACTTCCCGACAATGAGGCGTATGATTTTGTGTTTGCTGTAGATGTATTTGAACACATCCACAAAGAGCAAATGCCCTTTAAAGATTGTTATGCCAAGCTTAAGCCGGGCGGATATCTCCTGGTAAAAATACCCAACATTAAACAGCACACGCTGCTGCCCGAAAGCCTCTTCGAAGATCACCAGGAATGGCTGGATCATGAGCACGTTGGGCAGGTATACGATCTGGAAGGATTGAAGCAGCGCTTTATAGAAGAAGGCTTCACCATTGAACATGCTTCCTATACTGACGGCATGCTATCGCGCATTGGCTGGGAGATTGGCTTCCTAAGTAAAAAGGGAGGTTCTATTGTGCAGCTTCTGTGCCTGCCTTTATGCAAGGCGCTGGTGCACCTCGATCGTTTCCTCTATTTCCCGCGCAATACCGGAAACGCTATTCAGGTTATCGGCAGGAAGCCAGCTTAGCGCATCGCTAAGCTTCTTCCTGTTTTACCGATGCAAATCGGCTCTGTATACTTTTCTTCAGTCGCTGCGGCCAGTCCTTATACATACATGGCTTTTCGATCAGCAGGAAAAACCCTATGCTGACAGCCAGCAGGAATGGCGTAATCAACAACAACTGCACTAAATAGTTGATGGTGAACGAATGTGTAACCACAATATTCTTGGTAACGCGTACAAAGAATTCTATAAAGGGCAGGTGCAATAAATATATAGTATAGCACATCCCTCCTATGGCGGTGATCCATGGCAAGGTAAAGAACCGGTTCAGCCAGGTTGATTTAAAGACTGAGTAGAACAGCACAAACAACGCGACAATAAACCCGATGCGGTTGATCAGCTCGTGATTCCAGCTCCACGTTACAATCATCACGATAAAACTGACAATAGCGATATAATTAAATACAGTATGTTTCCTGATGCCCTCTTTCCATTCGGTAAGGTATAGGTCGGCAAAGATAAACCCGATGAGGAAGTACTGCAGGTGGCCCAGAATAGTAAGCTTGGTAAACTGATGCAGAATGCAATAGTGCTGCTGCAGCAACATTATTATCAGTATAAATCCCAACAGCAACGCTCTGCGCACTGCGGGCGACCTGGGTTTGAAGAACAACAATGCCAGGAAAGGCGCCAGTACATAGAACTGCACTTCAATTTCCAGCGTCCATACCGGAGGGTTAATGAACGTCCAGCCCTTGTATATAATATTGTGCAGGTAAAATATACTCGCAAAGTAATGCGGTATGATATCGCGGAAGGTATAGAATCCCATAAATACAACCGCAATGGCAAAGATTGTCATTACCAGAATGTAAGGAGGTTCAAGGCGCGTAACCCTGCGCCAGTAGTAGCTCTTCAATTCTATTTTCCGGCCACCGTACAGGCAGTAGGATGCGAACGGCAATCCCAGTATAAATCCACTGATAACAAAGAATATATATACCCCTATAAAACCGCGGTTGGTAACAAAGTGCGTAAACGCAAACTCGTTGCCAGGTGTAAATTGCGTAGATGTATACCGTTCGTAGCGTTCGCTCAAGTGCTGCACCACCACCGGAAATATAGCCAGGAACCGAAGCCCGTCAATCTCCCTGATAACCTTTCCGCCTGACGTTACCCTGGTTAGTTTCTCAGGAAGGTTTTTTAAAAACTGAAGCATGCCTGAATCTCCCCCGCTGTTCTCCCTTAAAAATCCTGCTTCGCCTCTTCATCAAGGCGTGCCAAAAATTCGGTATATCCTTCAATCTCTTCCAGACGCACACCGGTAAATCCTTCGAGATTCAGTTTCTCCTGGTTAAATTCTGATTGTGCCTGAATCAGATCTTCCGAGCGGCTATAGTATACCTGCAAGGCAGCTCTTAAACGCTCAAGGTTAATTTCGTTGGTCTGGAATTTCTTCTCAGCTTCTTTATACATCTGGTAATATTCTTCCTTCACAAACTGGCGCAGCTTTATGATTTTGTAATTCTCCTTCATACGCTCTACACTTTGCAATACTTCTTCGCGTATAGACAGCTTTTGTCCATTCACTACGTGGTTGGCATTCACCATGCGGTAAGTAGCCAGCTTGGTTTTCTTTGGCATCTGCACAAAATCTCCCAGGGAAACACGTACACCAAAGTTATAGCGCGGATAGTAGATGGAGCGCTCGTGCGATGCAGGCGCTACTGTAAATTCGTTTAGGTTTCCTACGCCATAGATATTGTCGAGCCACGACCACTTGGCCATGGAGCGTTCTGTTTCAGCAATCTCAACATTCTGCTGTGCTACTTTTACAGAGGGGTGGTTTCGCCAGGCCAGTTGCACCAGGCGCTCATCAAACGATACATTTGTAATCCGATCCGGTATAATTACTTTGTTGTAATCCACCGTCTGGGCAATCATTGCCAATGGTGCAAAGGTAAAGAGGAAGATTGTAAAAATTTTCATATGGGTTATTCTTTGTAAGTTGCTTCGTCAATTTCACGGAGACGCACCAGCATCGCCATGATGGCATAAAAGATCAATATAGTGGGCACCTGTATCAATACCTGCTGCGGATAATTACCAATCACCAGGCTAAACACTACTGCCACCAGTGCAGCCATATAGGCTCTTAACTCGGGCGATCGCGTTCGGTAATAATTTCGTATACCCACTATCAAAATCACAATAAAGAACACGCAATACAACAGCAGCCCAACCCAACCCAGCTCTACCGCTACCCGGACATAACCACTGTCGGGAGCAAAATCGGCCAGCATCGATCCGGGCGAAAAACGTTGCCCCCATATACCGATACTGCCCAGCCCAGCCCCAAACGGATGCGACTGAATAAAAGGCTTGATGAATGCCTGGCTTCGCTCGCGTACCTGGAACGATGGGTCTTCACTCGGCTTGAATGCAGAACGTATACGCTCCAGGCTGTTTGTGCTCAGAAAAGGTCCGAGGCTTCGTATACCTGAAAATATAACGAACGCTCCCACCGCTAATCCAAACGCTGCAAAGGCCAGCGTTCGTGTCTGGAATGTGAGTAATGCATAGAATATAAATCCGGCCGGCAGCATGGCATACGCCGTGCGCGTTCCGGCATAGATCATGGCAAGGCCCATAACCGCAGCACTGAAGGCCAGAAATACCTTGTAAAGAAACTTAAACGGCCCGGTGAGTAGTGTGATACAGAACAATGCCGAGAACGACATCAGTACACCATATACCGTAGGATCGTTAAAGAACGAGAAGATACGATAGCGGCCCCAGTTGAAGATCAATTTATACCGGAAGTCATCCGCTGCTACCCAGGCTTTTTCAAACGGCATCATCCCGTGAAATTCCTGGAACAGGCCGTAGAGTCCGCCAATCAGTGATAATACAATCCATATATTGATCAGCACTTTGAAGAAGCCTACACCATCTATAGCATACAGAATAATGAAGTAGAAGATCATAAGGATGGCTATACCGCGAATCACAAAGATCCAGGCTTGTGTATTGGCAATCGGGTTGAAGAACTCCAGTACGTTGAAGATAATCCATGCCCACACTACAATGCTGATGGGATTGCTGGCTAATGTATAATCGCCAGCCTGCCATTTTCGCACCAGCAGCCCGATGAGCATAATTACCAGGAACACATCAAGTACAATACCCAACGGTATACCTGCGGCAAAGCGGTTGAATCCCTGCAGGAAAAATGAGATGATGAAAAGTACAACAATGCCGAATTTCAGGTTTACCACCGAGTAGAGCACGGCCGGTATACCTACTATAAGCCCGATACAGATAAAGCCGAATACCGGTCCGAACCACGAAAAGGCAAACGCCATTCCCACAGAGGTAAACAGCAGCACAATATAAAGCAGAGGCGATCGCAGCAGACTCTTACCTTTACCAGGGCCGGAAAGAGAAAATATACTCTTGCCATCCTCGGGCTGGTCTGCCGTAAAATCCAATATATAGTCTTTCTTCTCCTGCACGTTTAAAATACTATCATGAAAAAGAAAATTGCACATACGGCAATGCTCATGGCGATAAGCACCCACTCCATGGCCTGATGATGAAATGGAATTTTATATTTAGCCATATACAGGTTGTCCGTTTTTCAAATAAGGTGAAACCATTTCCCAGAAAGATTCTACTCTTGCCGTCCACGTGTTGTGGGCTGCCACCTGCATGCGTTGTTCTTTCTTCTGGGCAGAGTCGGTTAGAATCTCTTCCTGCACACCGCGAATAAAACCATCGGGTGAGTTTTCAATTCGTATGGTATTTCCAAAATCTTCCAGGTCTGGCGAAAAGCCTGTAGTAACAATGGGCTTTCCTGCCGCCAGGTATTCATTCAGTTTTAGCGGATAGATACTTGCTGTCAGGTTGTTCCGTAAAAACGGAATGATCGCACAGTCTATAAATTTCAAGTATGCCGGCAGTTCTTCAAAAGGCTTTTTCCCTGTAGAGATAACATTGGGCAACCGTTCCAGTTTTTCCTTGTCAGCCTCATGCTCCGGCCCTACTATCAGGATAATCTTATCAGCGTGCGCGCGGGTGAGCTTGTTCAGTAATTCGTAATCTATCCTGAAATCTACATGACCAATATAGCCAATTATTTTCTTAGACTCCAGTCCGTCAAGCTCATTTGGCCGCAAAAACGGCTCGTATATCGCTTTTTGAAAGTGATTGAAATCGGCTGCATTCGGCAGGCAGAAAACATTCCGGGTATACTGCGAAGCCATCTCGTATAGTTTCTTCGAAGTAGTGATGGTAACATCATACTGACGCATGGCATCTTCTTCCAGAGATTTGCCATGCTTGCCTATATATTTCGACTCGGCTATATTATCCACGCAATGATATACCGTAAGCTCAGGATTGAATTCTTTTACATCCTGCAGGTAAAAAGGATTGAACGAGTTAATGAAGATAAATCGTTCTATTCCATACTCTTTTATCGTCCTGCGCAGTGCCTGGTTTACTACATGGTTGTTTACCTTTGAGAGGTAACTATATAATTTACCATACGGAAAAAAGTTGATAGGGATCACCGCCTTGGGGCGTATGTTGATCAGGTTTGCATTATCAGTATAGATCTGTCGCCCAACATGACGGCCGGTAAGCAGCGGTGTAATGCGCGACTGTATCTGGTGATGATGCAGATTAACCGCTACATCTTTCAGGGTAAAGGGATTGTCGATATAAAAGACGCGGTTCTTGCGGGAGAGCTCTTTCGCCAACGAAAATGCCGTGGATGCATACGGACCATCCCAACGCGCCAGTGCCAGCATAACGATATCGGTTTCTTCTCTCATCCCTGTAACCTGGTTTTTAATTTCTTCTGAATGAACTGAAATGCCACGCCGTAGTAATGAAACATGTAATGGAATATCTGCTGCATCTCAATGCCGAAGATGCGCGTAAGCATGGTGTTGCCAACCAGAAAAACAATAACATACGAGAGCAGTGTGCCATAGGCCGCTCCTATCATACCGAACTGTTGTATAAATATATAGTTGCTGGCAATGTTTATAAACACGCTGGCCAGCATGAGCGCAAAGTTGAGCTGCGGCCTTCCGGATGAATCCATCACAGTACCGAACTGCCGGTTGAAGGGAGTAAATATTCCATACAGAATGGTAATGCGCAGAATGGTTGCTGCTTCATGATATGATGGACCTGCTATAACATAAATGATCAGATCGGCAAACACTAACGTTCCAATCACCACAGGCAGTGTGAGCGCCAGGGTAAGGCCTACGGATTTTTCGTAGAGTAACTTGGCTGCACCATCGCCTTGGGAACTGGTACGGAACGCGCTCTGCGGATATACTACTTCGGCTACTGAAGTGCTGGGGTATTCTATAAGGTTGGATACGCGTATGGCAGAGTTATACAACGCTACAATGTTGGGACTGAGAAAATACCCTACCGAAAATTGATCTACTGTTTTGAATACGAGCGAACATATATTGGTGCCCATCACATACTTTCCAAAGCCCAGTACTTTCTTTACAATGGCACCATCCAACACATAGGAAATATGAATGAACCGGCGCGCACAGAAGTAAGCACAGATAAGCCCCACCAGCGTGCAGGCGGACTGCACCAACACGAGGTCGATCAGCGAAATCTCTATTTTCAACAAGCAAATGATCAATACCGCTATAAAGAAACTTCCCTGGCGCAATACCGTGCTCCAGAATATACCGCTAAAGCTGAACTTGGCCTGTTGAATATAGTTGAACTGCGAGAACGGTATCAGAAAGAAGATTGTAACACCGTAGTATACGAACATAGTGCCGATGTCGGGTATATGAAACATGTTGCTGAGCACACCGGAGAAGCCGGCGAGCAACGCATAAATAACAGCCGAGTATATAATGTTTATGCTGAACGAAGCGAGCACGATTTTGCCTTCGTCATCCGGATCGCTGGTGTGGATCAGTTTGATCACAGCATTCTGGATCAATCCGTTCCGCGACATTTCAATGATGGTGGTAATGCTGATAAACAATGCCCATGCACCAAACTCCGCCTGTGAGAAATACCGGATAAGGAAATAGAAACTACCGAAGCCAAAGATCAGCACCGATAGCCGGTAACCCATGGAGTAAAAACCAGACTTAAGCCAATACGAGTTTTTGCCCATAGTTATCTAGCCGGTAACTAAACTGATAGATCTTTGAGTTGAACCTTATTCAATACAGAGCCCAGCAATTTATCTTTTATCGATTTGAGGTAATTGATTGACTCTTTATCGAGGTGATTAAGATTCGTGTTGGCATCGAACACAGCAATGACTTTGTCTACATAGTCGATCAGCTCTTTCGAATCAGAATACTCGTTGATAGACGGTCCCTCCAGAAATATATAGTCGTATTGCAACGACAGGTTCGCGATCATCTCTTTGAAGTCGCGTCCGGCAAGAATCTCCGAAGGTGAATCGGTTCCGCCTATATTTCCTATAATATCAACGCCTTTAAATTCGGTTTTGTATATAATGTTGTGATTGTCTTCCGGCATTTCTTCTTCGGCATCTTTACCATTCAGCAACAATGTTTTGTCATCTACACCGCGCTTTAACAGTCTGCGGTTGTCTGTTATCGGCAACAACAGTTTGGTAAGCGAGTTGCGTTTGAAATTCGTATCGATGATCAGCACTTTCTTATTCACCAGACTCAGCGTATACGAGAGGCAAATAATCATGAACGATTTACCAACCTGCGGCTGCGTGCTGGATACGAGGAAAACTTTTCCATCCGATTTCTGCACTTCATAACGAAGCTTGCGCAGGAAGTGTACAAAGGTTCCCGATTCTTTATCGGTAGCTTTGGAGTTAAATGTTTTACGCAGATCAAATCCTTTGATCTTGATAAGATTCAATGAGCCTATCGTAGTAAGACCGGTGAGTCGTTCGAGGCGCACGGGTATACGAATAGTCATGTCGGCAAATTCAATGAGCAACAATACGGTTACGCAGAATATAAAGCTTCCTATACCGGCCAGCGCTACAATGAGAATGCCTTTGGATGGTTCCGGTTCGCGCGCTGGCTGTGCTTCCAGTATCTGACGGATGGAGCTTCCTACCACCAGTGCTTTATTCTTGGCAGCACTATATTTGTCCTGAGCATCGAGGTATTCTTCAGAGGCTACCTGCACATCGCGTTGAAGTTCCGATATCTTCGCTTCTTTGGTTGCAAAGCCTGACACATCGTATTTCAGTCTGCGCAGCGATTGATCTGCTGCCCGCAGGTTTGCTTCGGCAATCTGCAGTTTCAGTTTTACATCTTCGTATTGTGTTTTCAGATCAGCCGATTCGTCTTTGTCTTTTGCTTCGTTCAGGAAATCCAGGCGGCTGATCTCGAGTTGTAATTCATCGCGCAGTTTACCGAGTGTGGCACGCTCCTGCTCGGTGCCTGTGTTGGTAATCTCGCTGATGCGCCTGCGCAGATCAATGATGCGCTGGTTGATCTGAACCACTTCCTGCTGATTGAGCTGGGTAGTGTTCTGCAGTTTATTTTCCAGTGTTGCTTTTTCCAGGCGAAGAGCATTCACATTCTTTTCTTCATGTTCCTTGTTCAGTTCATATTCCGTGATCTGCGAGATTTTACTTTCGCTCTCGGCACCGTAGTTGAAAACGTTATTGTTTACCTTGTAATCGTTCAGCAACGCTTCCTTCTCATCCAGGATACGCTTCTTGTCGCGTACAACGCTTTCAAGAAATTCAAGTGATTCGGAAGAGCGGTCACCTTTCAGCACTTTGTTATAGCGGATAAACTCCGCGCACAGTGCATTCACTGCATCTGCCGACAAGAAAGGATTTTCAGAACTGAAATCAACCGAAATAAAATCAGAAGTAGTTAAACGCTTGATCGTGAATTTTTCAGACAGCGACTCATAGTCGTACTCATACGCTTTCAACAGATCAAACAAATTATAATCCATAGGATCGGATGTATTCAGCGGTTTGATCTCTGCAGCACGCGCCTTGAGTATTTCTTTGGCTTTATTGAGAAAGGAAGGTGTAAGTGTAAAGTTGAGTTCCTCTTTTTGTTTGTCGGTAAGCCCGCGGTAAGGCATATCGCTTTCCAGGTCGTGCAACATCAGTTTGTATGAAACCAGGCTCAACACAGGAAGTGAGTTCATCGACTCGATCACGTTGGTGAAACGTGTGTTTGTTTCATAGGAATTGGAAGACTCATCATTCAGTTTTACCGCATCATCTGCTGTGAAGCCCGTAGCCAGATGAGCATAGGAGGAGTAAACCTTATCCATACGCAGCACGAGAATAACAGCACATATTACGGCGATGATCGGGAAAACAATTAACACCCAAAGTCTGCGCTGAAGAGTCTTTAAAATAAGATAGAAATCCATCGGTACAGGGTTACATCAAAATTACTAAATTAAATACGGTAAATATCATATTCCGTTATTTGTAAAAAAGAATATCTACCTGTTCGTCAGCCGAAATCGATGTAGCATTACTGCGTTCTACACCAAAGGTTATACGGGACCCCACGATCCCTCCTCTTTTCAGTTGATTCAATATCACCAGCAATCTTTTCTGGTAAATTTCAAGCGATGCTGCTGCTGCCGGCTTGTGAGCCACCAGGTGAACTTTAATATTGTTGTAAGGAGCAAAAGCAGCAGCCAGTTGCATCAGTTGCTGCACTTGTTTTTCCGAGAGCAAAGCTGAATTTGGTTCGAATGTATACGTCCGGATTGCTTTACCTGCTTTTGCATTGATCTCTGCTTCTGTCAAATAATTACGGGTATCTGTTACCAATTCCTGCACAGCCGGTTTCACCATCTTCACACTATAAATATCTGCGTTGCCACCACGGTTACTGGAAAAAAATGCGACACTATCGCCATAGGTCGAGAAATATGCATCGAAGTTCCTGGAGTTTACTTTTTCACCGAGGTTGTGCGGCACCGACCACGTCTCCCATGAATCATACAGCCGGTCGCACACCAGGATATCGGCATCGCCCGATCCGCCATGTCCGTTGCTTGAAAAATACAGCTTGCGTTTATCCTGCGACAAATACGGCGCAATTTCAAAACCGGTGGTGTTGATGTTCGGCCCGAGATTCTTCGGTTTCGACCACGCACCCGCGCTATTCTTCGTGCTCACATATAAATCTTCTTCTCCCAGACTGTCGTCACCTTTCATCGAGATGAACATCACGTCCTGATCGGGCGAAACAAAAATACCGAGGAACTGTTGCGAGTTAATATCTTCTACCGGTATCAATTCTGTGCTGCCCCAGTTATTGCCGGTTTTCTTCGCCACGTAAATGCCTTTTGTTCTTTTGGATGCGGCTGTATTTAACAGATATAGTATATCGCCGGTATTGTTGATGCCGATCACTACATCGTTATCGGCAGTGTTCATAGTGAACTTACTGTTATCAGCCTTGCCCCACTCCAATGATGTGGCATCATACCGGCTGGCCCATACATCCGAACCGGCATATTGACCACCTGTGTTTGAAGGCGATAGCGAGCGGGCAAAAAACAGCGTGTACCCGTCCCGTGATAAGAGCGGCATGAGCTCCTCTGCCGTTGAATTAATGTTTGCCGAAAGCTTCTTCGCATCACCAAATTCCAGGTTCTGCGATTGTCCCCATGCAAACGAGGCAAGCATCATCAAAAATATACCTGTACTATACTTTACCATGTGTATGCCCGCTGTCCTTTAAAGTTATTGAACCGTAAGCCCAGTACCAGATCGTGACTTCCATCATTGAATTTACTCAGCCCTCCTACCGACATTTCGTATGAATAGCTTACGGCAAACGTTTTGGTAAAATCAAATCCCAATAAAAATACCAGCGCCTGTATATCCCGGTAGGTTGCACCAAACCATGCTTTCGATTTTAAATAACCTTTTACACTATAATCCAACAATACTTTATGATCGGATTGTACTACCGCGAGCACACTGGGCTTGAGCATGAGGTCTGCACTTACCGGCAATGCAAAGCCTGTGAGCACTGATCCCTGATAAAATTTATTGGTCTGGCTAAAGTTTACATCCGAATTTTGAATAACCGTATTCATGATCGGGAAGTACGATACACCGAGGTAGAACCCTTTGCTATAGAGTAACAGACCACCGCGAAGACTAAACTCCGAATGTTTAGTACTGCCCTTCATGAGCTGATTGTAGTACGGATCAGGATCAGGGCTTTCGCCGAGATAAATGCCGCTCATGTCAAGCTGTGTATTTTCCAGGAATGCTGTGACACCCGCAGCCAGCCTGAACTTGCGCGATACAGGATAATTAAATGCGTACGACAACCCTCCGCCCAGGCGCTTGATAAGACCAACCTTTTCACTGAAAACAGTAACGCCCAGCCCGTGAATGATGCGCTTGCGTTTGGGAACAAGATTGGAAAGTGAACTTGCATTGGCAGGGCGAAGTGCATTGGTAGTAAGATCAACGGGTTGCTTTAATCTGAAATTGGCAGCAAGGTTTACAAACTGAGGCGAGTTCGATCCATAGCCAGCCATCTGGTAGCGATAACCGAAACGCACATCGGTAAATTCATCCACACCCACAAATGCAGCGTTGTATGCCGACGCAAACTGAAAACCCTGACCGCTGTTGGGTATATACTGACCATGCACCTGCTGCAGTACAGCTATTAACAATAACGTTATAATGTAAAGTATCTTCATGAACAATCGCTCACCGTAAAATAGTTACAATGCCTTTATAGGTTATCTTGTTATAGTTCAGATTAATGGTATAGTAATAGGTATCCGGTGGCAACAGTTCACCATTCAACATACCATCCCATGGCTTTCGAAAACCGATGTCTTCAAATACCAATTTACCGCGCTTGGTATAAATACGGATCTCAGCCGATTTATACTGATCTACACCCGAGTCTGCTTTCTTGGAAGACGTGATCACCCACACATCGTTGTATGCATCGCCGTTGGGCGTAAAGGCGTTGGGTATATCGATGCCTTCAAACGTATAGATTAACTGGATGTAGCGATCCTTAACCGTGCTCAGACTCTCGCCATCGTTCAACGCTATACTGAGGCGTTTGGTCTTCAATTGTATATCGGTAAGATCGATATAGTTATATTGTATGCTGCGCACGGCCTGTATATATTCCTGTACGGGTGCTTTTCCGGAAAGCAGCAGCTCGCCTGTCAGTTCATTATAGGTGCCGGTAATAGTAGCCGTGGGTGTAAACAGAAGCCGGTCGTGTTCAGTTTCAAAATTCTCGGTGCGGAACCGCAGCTCGGCACCGGTGAGACTGTCGGAATCTACATCAATAGCGTTGAACAGCGCAGTCATGGTCACGGGGTCTTCGCTGCCCAATTCATACTTCAGAGAATCTGATTCCAGGAATGTGATCTCCGGCGGATCGTTTACCGGGTTAATGGTATAATTTATGGATGCGCTGGCGGCACTATAGCTCATGCCATCGCTTGCGAGCCAGTAAATAGTATCATACCCATCGTAGTTCCCGGCAGGCTGGTATATCACATTGGCTATAGATGTAAGAGGAACCTTCGCGTTCACAGTAAGCGGTGTTGCATTTACTACTAAATTTCCGTGCCCGGGTAGTTTTGTAAATTGAATCTCGGTAAGCGGGTTTCCATCTGCATCGGTATAGGCGTTGGTAAAGCTCTGCGCTTGAAGCGCCGTGGCTATATCTTCATTTATAGCAATGGCAAACGAACTGATCACCGGGCGGTGATTTACAACCAGGGTATATTGCTGCTCATCCAGTATGGTGGCACCGTCTTTTATCTGCAGGCGCACAATGCTGCTGGCGGGTGCATTGGCAGGCGGTGTTCCGCTCAGCTTCGCCTGGTTCTTGCCGGTGGAGGTAAGCGTTGCCCATGCAGGTTTCTGTGCAGCGGCAATGGTCAGATTATCGACCACATCCGTCATGGTAATGGCGTATTCGTAGAGCTCTGATTCAACAGCTACTGTAACCGGTGTAGAGGTAAAACGAACATCCACCACATCCACCGTAAACGTGCGCGAAAATTCATTGAGGCCGGTATCTACCACTTTCACTACAATGTCGGTAGAGCCTGATTGATTGGCAGCCGGCTGATATTTTAAAGTCGCTGTAGCAGCCGTTCCATTATACGTTATGGTTGGATTGGGAATTAGCGTAGTGTTACCCGAGGTAGCCGAGAGCAGCAATTGTTCTGACTCGCCCGGACCAGGAGATATACCGGTAATGGTAATGGTCTTTTGTGCTCCGTTGCGAAGTACACGCTGCGGATTGGGAAGTATCGCATCAAACACCGGAGGATCGTTAACAGGCGTTACGGTAACGGTGATGGCAGCGGTATTAGAGGTAGCGCCTGTGTTATCATTTACGCGATAGCTCACAGTTGATGTGCCAAAAAAATCGGCTGCCGGTGTAAAAGTTACCTCTCCCGCTGCGTTGGCGGTAAAGGTTCCGCCGGTTACGGTGTTGGTATTCTGTATGCCGCCTGTGGCGGTGTTGAGATCAATAGTAGCATCGTTTATTGTTCCGTCAACATCAGTATCGTTGGCAGTTACGTCAAATTTTATGCTGGTATCTTCTGGTGTAGTCACGGCATCATTTACGGCTACCGGTGCGTCATTCACGGGTGATACAGTAATAGTAATCGTAGCTTCATTTGAAGTAAGTCCACCATTGTCGTTTACAGTATACGAGGCGGTAGCCGTGCCGTTGTAGTTCAGCACAGGAGTAAATACTACTACACCCGGAGTAGCCGTACTGGCGGTAAATGTACCCGCTGCGGTGGTTATGGTATTCTGAATGCCGGCTGCTGATGGGTTGAGGTCAATCGTAGCACCGTTTATCGTTCCGTCCGGATCTGTATCGTTGGTGATAACGTTGATACTTAACGGAGAATCTTCGTTTGTCGTGCCGACATCGTTATTAGCCACCGGCGGATCATTAACTGCCGTTACCGTAATTGAAATCGTAGCAGCGTTGGAAGTGGCTCCGCCGTTGTCGTTCACGCGATACGTAAGCGTGGCCGTACCATTAAAGTTTACAACGGAAGTAAACGTTACAATACCTGAAGCATTTACAGTCCATGTACCAGCCGCGGTAGTACGCGAATTCTGTATACCACCCGTAGCAGGATCGAGGTCTACTGTAGCAGGATCAATCGTGCCATCCACATCAGTATCATTACTTACTACATTTACCGAGAGTGCCACACCATCGGATGTACTGCCCGCATCGTTATTGGCGACCGGTGCATCGTTCACGCTATTAATCGTGATCGTAACAGTAGCCTGGTTGGAAGTCGCCCCTATATTGTCATTCACCGTATAGGTAATGCTGGCTGTACCATTGTAATTCAATACAGGTGTAAAGGTTAATATCCCCGAACCATTTACAGAGAAAGTTCCCTGTGCGGTAGTTATCGAATTTTGAATGCCGGCAGAGGATGTATTCAAATCCACTGTGGCTGCGTTGATTGTTCCATCCGGGTCAGTATCATTCGATACTATATTGAGCGTGGCAACTGCATCTTCGTTGATCGTGATGGCATCGTTATTCGCTACGGGAAGACTGTTTACTGAATTAACCAGTACACTAACAGTGGCCTGATTGGAGGTGGCACCGTTGTTATCTTTTACCGTGTAGGTAACAGACGCTGTTCCATTAAAATTCAGTGCAGGTGTATAGGTAACATCGCCCGTTGAGTTTACCGTAAATGTACCGGCCGCTACTGTAATAGTAGTTTGTGTGCCGGATGCTGCCGGATTCAGATCTACTGTAGCAGCATTCACGGTGCCATCCACATCCAGGTCGTTGGCTACTACGTTCAGCATTACCGTTTGATTTTCATCGCCGGTAGTAAGATCATTGTTGGCAATGGGTGCATCGTTCACCGATGTTACCGTAATAGTAATGGTTGCAGCATTGGAAGTAGCACCAACATTGTCATTGACGGTATAGGTTGTTGTTACTGTTCCGTAGAAGTTAACGGTGGGTGTAAACGTGATCACCCCCGAAGCGTTGACGGATAAAGAGCCTCCGCTTACGCTGAAGGTTGTTTGTATACCGGCAGTGGCCGGATCAAGGTCAACGGTGTTTACAGCGATAGAACCATCTACATCCGTATCGTTATTCACCACGTTCAGCGTTGCCGGTGTATCTTCATTGGTAGTAACAGCATCATTCACAGCGACCGGTGCATCATTTTCAGCTGTTACGGTAACAGAAATAGTAGCGATGTTGGAAGTCGCCCCACTATTATCATTCACGCGATAGGTAAGCGATGCGGCACCGCTGAAATTAGCTTTTGGTGTGAATAACACAGCACCGGAAGCATTTACACTCCATGAACCAAATTCATTAGACATGGTACTTTGAATGCCTCCGTTCGCAGTGTTCAAATCGACCGTGGCGACATTGATCGTTCCATCTACATCCGTATCATTTGTAGTTACGTTGATGGTAACCGGGGTGTCTTCATCCGTTGTAATAGCATCGTTGTTGGCTACCGGCGCATCGTTCACAGGCGTTACGTTAATGGAGATTGTAGCAGCATTGGAAGTAGCGCCATCGTTATCATTTACGGTATATTGCAGTGTAGCCGTACCGTTATAATCGGTGGCTGGCGTAAAGGTTACCACGCCCGATGCGTTTACCGACCAGCTTCCGTTGCCATTGGTAATGGAAGTTTGTATACCAGCCGAAGTCGTATTCAAATCGACTGTATTCGCGGCAATGGTACCATCTATATCCGTATCATTTGTCAGAACGTTGATGGTAACCGCCGTTTCCTCCGGAGTTGATCCTGAATCGTTGTTGGCTACGGGTGCATCGTTCTGATCAGCCACGGTTACAGAGATCGTAGCCTGGTTTGATGTAGCGCCGGCATCATCGTTCACGGTATACGGAAGTGTAGCGGATCCCGAGAAGTTTACCGCCGGGGTAAAGGTCACATCCCCCGAAGTATTGACACTCCATACCCCCGCCCCTGTTGTTTTTGTTGTTTGAATATTGGCAGCGGCTACATCGAGATCTACGGTAGCAACATTAATCGATCCGTCTATATCAGTATCATTGTTTGTAACATTGAACGTCACCGCAGTTTCTTCATTGGTGCTGGCATTATCGCCATTGGCAACCGGAGCATCGTTTACCGGTGTTACGTTTATAGTGATGGTAGCAATGTTGGATGTGCCTCCGCTATTATCATTCACTGTATAGGTAAGTGTAGCATTGCCATTAAAGTTAGTGGCTGGCGTAAAGGCCAGGAGCCCGGTAGAACTCACCACCCAAGTGCCGCCTCCATTGGCATTGGAATTTTGAATGCCAACAGTACCCGGATCAAGGTCAACCGTAGCAGCGTTTATGGTACCATCAACATCCGTATCATTTGATACAAGGCTAATCACCACAGCCGTTTCTTCCGGTGTTGACCCGCTATCATTATTGGCAACCGGCAGATCGTTTACCGATGTTACGTGGATGGTGATTGTTGCCTGATTGGAAGTTCCGCCTGCATTGTCATTCACCGTATAAGGCAATGTTGCATCGCCGTTAAAATTCAACTTTGGTGTAAAGGATACTACACCGGAAGCATTCACACTCCAATCGCCAGCGCCCGTTGTTTTGGTTGATTGAATATTGGCAGTGGTTACATCGAGATCCACCGTGGCCGGATCAACCGTGCCATCTGCATCGGTATCATTGGAGAGTACACTCACGCTGGTCGGTGTATCTTCAGGAGTAGTCACTTCATCATTGTTCGCTACCGGGAGATCGTTTACAGCGGATACCGTTATGGTTATTGTAGCAATGTTTGATGCAGCGCCGTTGTTGTCATTTACTACATAGCTGCCCGATGCTGTGCCTGAAAAATTTGAAGTCGGTGTAAAGGTTACAGTACCACTATTATCAACTGACAACGTTCCACCGGTAACGGCAGTTGAATTTTGTCTTCCGTTTGTCGTGGGGTCAAGATCAACCGTAGCAGCATTGATTGTTCCGTCTACATCAGTATCATTGTTGGTGATTGAAAAAGAAACGGGCGTATCTTCCGTTGTACTGGAGGCATCATTGGCGGCAACCGGTGCATCATTCACCGCATCGACCGTAACCGTGATGAGCGTTGCCAGTGAGGTAACCCCCAGTGTGTTTTGTACAGTATAAGAATTCGTAACGTCACCATTAAAATTTGCATCGGGAGTAAAGGTCACTACACCGGTAGACGTGTTGGCAGTAAAAGTACCACTGCCCGAGATAGTATAGGTAGATTGAATCCCATCGGCTGTCTGATCAAGGTCGATGGTAGCTGCGTTGAACCCGAGCAAATCAACATCGTTTGCCAATATATTAATATCGACAGGCACATCTTCATCAGTCGTGGCCGCGTCAGGCAACGTAACGGGTACCTGGGCAAACGTATACCCACCCGATAATACTAATGCACAAAGTAATATTTGGCGCAAAAAACGCATATTCCAACTGTAGACCTGCAAAAATAATTAAATTAATAATACTTCTATCCTCTCTGAATTTTAATTGTAACTCGTAGTTTCGTGGTTTAACTACTCAAAAACAATGTTTAGCATCATTTCGGGTATCTTTTGGATCGGCATACTTGTAGTCGGGTATACTTATGTAGGGTATGGCATAATAATTTATATTTTTTCGAAGGCAACCCGCCGAACAAACGTTGTAGACATACCGCAAAATGACCAATTGCCAGCGGTAACCCTGCTCGTAGCCGCTTATAATGAAGCCGATATCATACGGAATAAAATCGCCAACACACTCGCGCTTGACTACCCGAAAGAAAAACTGGAATTATTTTTTGTAACGGATGGCTCAACTGACGCGACTCCGGAAATCATCAAAGAATTTCCTGCGATACAATTATTTCATTCCAACGAACGAAGAGGAAAGATTCACGCGGTGAACCGGGTGATGAAGTTGGTAAAGACCCCCATTGTGATCTTCTGCGATGCCAACACTGATTTGAACGAAAAGGCTATACGCAAGATCGTGCGCCACTACGTGGACGAAACGGTGGGTGGTGTATCAGGAGAAAAAAGAATTTTCAGTAAAGATAAAGATAACGCATCCGGATCAGGCGAAGGAATGTATTGGAAATATGAATCGTTCCTGAAGCGTAAAGATGCTGAAGTATACTCCATTGTAGGCGCTGCCGGTGAGCTGTTCTCCATGCGAACCGCTTTATATGAAGAGCCCTCTCTGGATATGATCATTGAAGACTTTTACCTGTCATTGCGTGTGGCCGCCAAAGGTTATCGTTTTGCCTATGAGCCTGAAGCGTACGCCATTGAAACGGCTTCGGCTTCGGTAGGTGAAGAATGGAAACGGAAAGTAAGAATCTCAGCCGGAGGCTTTCAGGCCATGGCGCGACTCTCCTATTTATTAAACCCATTCCGCTATGGCATACTGAGCTTTCAGTATATATCGCATCGTGTGTTGCGCTGGACGCTTGCTCCATTCTTTCTGCCGCTGATCTTTTTGAGCAACCTCTGGCTGGCCTGGGCTGGCCTGCCCTTTTACCAGGTAACGCTCGCCTTGCAGGTATTCTTTTATGCGCTGGCTATTGCCGGTTACATGCTGCGCGACAAGAAGATTGCCATTAAAGGATTCTTTGTGCCCTACTATTTTATGGTGATGAATGTGTCGGTATATTTTGGGCTGAACCGTTACCTGCGCGGAAAGCAATCGGTAGTGTGGGAAAAGGCCAAACGTGCCACAGCATCCTGATGCTCAAACACATTCTCTGCAATTACTGGCCTGACGATTTGACTAATTGCGGAACTGATATAATTTTGCCACCCTTAAAACAGAAACGACCATGGGGCGCATTTTTGAAAAACGAAAGCACAAGATGTTTGCACGCTTTGACCGGATGGCCAAAGCATTTACACGAATTGGTAAAGACATAGCCATTGCTGTAAAACAAGGTGGCCCCAGCCCCGAAAACAATCCCAAGCTTCGCCTGGCTATACAAAACGCCAAGGGTGTAAACATGCCTAAAGACAAGGTTGAAGCGGCTATAAAACGCGCTTCTTCCAAGGAAGAAAAAGATTTTCAGGAAGTTACTTACGAAGGCTATGCACCACACGGTGTACCCTTGATGGTAGAGTGCGCTACCGATAACCCTACCCGCACGGTAGCCAACGTACGCCTCCATTTCTCTAAAAACGGTGGAAGTATGGGTAACTCCGGCTCGGTTGCTTTTATGTTCGACCGCAAAGGCGTTTTCAAGTTTGATCCGGCCAAGATCAACCTCGATGAACTGGAACTTGATCTGATCGATGCAGGTGCAGAAGATATCGAACGCAATGAAGACGAGGTGGTGATCTATACCAAGTTCACAGAGTTCGGGCACATGCTGAAATTCCTCGAATCCAGGAACCTGGATGCAAAAAGCTCAGAGCTTCATTACATTCCCACCACTACCAAAGAACTAAGCGAAGAACAGCAGGATGAAGTGCTGAAACTCGTGGAAGTTCTGGAAAGTGATGACGATGTGCAGGCTGTGTATCACAACCTGGCATAATCGCTACATCTTCAGCTTTTTAAATATACCTTCCGGGATGTTCCGGATGATGAGCATGATCCATCGCCATACAGGCAATACATAGATCACGTCTTTCTTTTTCTTTACGGCTTTCAGAATAGCTTTGCCGAGTTGCTCCGGTTGAGCTGTTAAGGGTTTGGGAAGTTTGAGTCCTTCCGTCATGCGTGTATGGATGAAACCCGGCTTTACCGTTACAACGTGTACGTTATGCGCCGTTAACCGATTCCGCAAACCGGAGAGATAAGCTGTGAAGCCGGCTTTGGCACTGCCATATATATAATTACTCTGGCGGCCGCGTTCACCAGCCACCGAACTGATGCCTACTATAACACCGCTCTTCCGCGCTTCATAATCGTTCGCTACAGCGTTGAGAATAGATACCGCACCGGTATAATTCGAGTGGATAATCTTCTCGGCTTCAATCCAATGATGCGCGGCCGTTTGCTGGTCGCCCAGCAGCCCGAATACACACAGCGTAATATCCGGTTTAGGGTTTAGTGAGGTATAAAATGCTTCGTGTCCAGCCGATTGCAATGCATCAAACTTCAGCGCCCTGGCGTCTATGCGGTGGCGGATGTGCAGGTCGCTGGCTGCAATCGTGAGCGACTCGGTGTCGCGTCCGGCGAGATAAAGATTATATCCGTTGGCAGCAAACTCATGTGCGCAGGCAACGGCAACATCGCTGCTCGCTCCCAGAATTAAAACGTATGGCACGATCTTATAGAGATTAGGTCTTTTAATGAAAACGATTTCACACATCCTTGTTGCACCATCGCAGCAAGGGCATTCAAACATACTAAATATCCCGCTATAAATCGTGATCAACGACTTCACACTATAGCAATACTGTCGTAATACTCACTCCCTATTTTAGCACACTGGACTTGTAAGAGAATGCTAAAGAAATTTTATCTGCTGGCCGCAATCCTGTTAGGTGTAATCTATATACGGGGCCTGTTTATTCCGCTGATGGACAACGATGCTGCGCATCATGCCAATATAGCTTTGCACATGTATCTCACAGGCGACTTTGCCTCGTTAATGGATCAGGGACAGGATTATCTTGATAAACCACATTTACTTTTCTGGCTGGCTGCAATCAGCTATCACATCTTCGGGGTATCTGCATTTGCTTATAAACTGCCTTCACTCCTGTTCAGTCTTCTGGGTATATATTCAACATACCGTCTCGGCAAATTGCTTTATTCAAAAGAAACCGGATGGCTCGCTGCCTTTATCCTGGCTACTTGCTTTTCGTTCATCCTGGCCAACCACGATGTGCGCATGGATGCTATCCTCACCTCATCTGTCATCTTTGCCATCTGGCAACTGATCTCCTACACAGAAACGCTTCGCTGGAGGAATCTTATACTCGGCAGTGTGGGCCTCGCGTTGGGCTTTGCCACCAAAGGCATGATCGGCATCGTTATGCCCGGTATAGCGGTGGCAGTACACCTGCTATATCAACGCAATTGGTCGATGTTGCTCAGTCCCCGATGGTTACTGTTGCCGTTGCTGGTATTGATCCTGATTAGCCCGGTGCTCTATTGCTATTATCTTCAGTTCGATCTCCATCCGGAAAAGATCATTCGCGGCCGCTCTCAACTTTCCGGAATGAAATTCATTCTCTGGTCACAAAATGTAGAGCGACTGGAAGGTGAAAAATTCGGAGCCGTGGCCAAGAGTGATCCCTTCTTCTTTCTGCATACATTTTTGTGGGCTTTTATACCGTGGAGCCTGCTTTGCCTGGCTGCATACTGGAAACGCCTGAAGAAATTCGTTTCCAAAAAATTCCGTTACAATCCTTCACGCGAGATCGTTACGTTCGGCACAGCCACGCTGGTGTTTGCTATCATCTCAGCATCCAACTTTAAACTGCCGCATTACCTGAATATACTCCTGCCATTGTTTGCCATACTGCTCGCCGGCTATCTCACCGGTACGCTGCGCGATAAACAATTGTCTGATCTATACATTACGCAGATCATTACAGCAGCTGTGCTCCTGGTATTCATGCTGCTGCTTAATATATGGATCTTCCCGGTACATCAGGCATGGATTGTTGTGCTGGGCCTGCTTCCCGCTATGCTATATTTCGCCTTTCAAAAAGATTCAGCGTATGTGGAGCGTATCATCATGCTTTCAATCGCAGCCGGGCTCACGTGTAATATCATGCTTTCGTTCAGCTTTTATCCACAGATGATTTCGTATCAGGCAGGCCAGCGACTGGCAGCGTATGTAAAAGAAAAACATATCGATCCGCACACCATCTATTACCTGCAGGAGTTTGAACGCAGCAACAGCTTCGAGTTTTGTACAGCAACACTTCTTCCGGAAGTAGCTTCGGCACAGGCTGCCTTGCCATCACAACCGCGATGGGTTCTTACAGGAGAATATGGACGCGAGGCGCTGGTTAATCAGCATATAGCCTTCAAGGAAGAGAAGCAGGTATTCCATTACCGCGTATCCCAACCTAAAATAAGTTTCCTCGATCCGCAGAGTCGCATGGATCACTTGAGCCGCTTTTACCTGCTGCTTATTGAGCCGCATAAGTAAACCGATTATCGATAAGCCGGTTGTTATACTGTTGTATCATGGCTTTGATACGCGTTTCCATACGCGCCTGAATGCCGGGCAATGTATTGATCAGGTTGTGTTGTTCAAGTTTATCCGTTTTAAAATTATACAACGCAACGCTGCGGCTGCCATCGAACTGCAACAGGTAATCGCCTTCCATCAACTGGTATACATTGTCTTTGTAGTTGAATACAAATGGCTCTTTCGGTTCGCGAAATATATCGCGGCCAAACGCTACATAAGGATTATCAAAATGTAAGTATCCTAATATAGAAGGCATGATGTCGATCTGCTCCGTCAGTTCTTCCGAGCGCCCGCTCAGGCTGCCATCCGGTGCATAAAAAATTACCGGCACAGAATAGTATCCCCAGGCCGTGCGCGATTCAGGGAATTGTATTTCGGAAGATGTGTGATCGGCGGTAATCACAAATACTGTATTTTTAAACCACGGCATGGTAGATGCCTGCTGAAAAAATTTCTTCAGGGAAAAATCGGTATACTGAATGCAGCGATGGATCACCAGCGGCCCACCCTTAAACCTCGCTTCATATTCGGCCGGCACCTTGAACGGATGGTGTGATGATACCGAAAATATAGCACTCATAAACGGCTGCTTGAATTCATTCAGTTTATTAGCATGGAACTGAAAGAACTTGTCGTCCCAAATGCCCCATATACCATCCGAGTCATCGTCATTGCCATACTCCGTCATGCCGTAGTATTGATCTACACCGGCCAGGTTCATAAATGCCTGAAAGCCCATGGAGCCATTGGGAGCACCATGAAAAAACGAAGTGGTATATCCTTTCGGTTTAAGTAACGATGCGAGACTGTTGATCTTGTTGCCGGAATATGGCGACAGGAAGTACGGCACACCCAGCGAAGGTATACTGCTAATGACCGAAGGCAGTCCATCGATCGACTTGCGGCCGTTGGCAAACGAATACTGAAACGTAAGACTGTGTTGCGATAATGAATCGAGAAACGGAGTATACCCCATATAGGTACCATTCTCTTTATCGTGATTGAAGATTCCGAAGAATTCCTTCGAAAAACTTTCAAGGATAATCACTACCACATTTTTCGGCTGAAAGGGAATTGTATCGTGCGGTATATGCACTGGTGAATACACTGTATCCACTACTGCTTCCGGATAATAAGCCACTTTTTGTATCTGCGTCTTCCCCATCGTGCGCATCAGTGCGAATGGTGTGTTCAACACAAGGCTTATCTCCTTGGGGTCTTTTACATATTCACCCGCGTTGCTCAGGGTAATCGGTCGCGTGCTGTGCTTGAAGCCACCGCGTATACCGCCAATCACCAGGTATACTATTACCAGCATCATAATCAATCCCGAGCTATAAAACATCAACTTGTTCTTCAGCATCGGCCCATGAGGCTTCACGCGATTATAGAGCCACACCATCAGCGCGATCAAAGCAAGCCAGCATACCACGGCATACCAGTAATCGGCAAAAAAACGGAGCCAGAGGCTCCCCATGTTATTCTCATTTTCAAATTGTCTGAATACATCGGCCGTAGTGCGTCTTCCTGTGAAACGGAAGTATATAAAATCAGAAACGTTCGCGGCAATCGCTGCACCATTAAAAATAAAATAGATCCACTTGATAACCGTTTCGCAGGTGCGATGAAACCGAAAGGGAAACGGAAGGATCATGAGCAGGATTACCAGCGCATTGGTATACAACACAGCCGTCAGATCAAAACGAAGTCCCCCGAGAAAAATGCGGAAGAAGTCACCTGCATGCAAACCTGCAAAATAATCTGCATTAAACAGATAAAAACCTGCGCGGCACAACGTATACAATGCCATGGCCAACATGAGTCTAAATGCCAATACGATATAAATATTTCCACGAAGCTTCAGACCTTCCAATAGAGTAAACATGTTGCTGTGAGCAGGTTAAAATATGTGATGCGATTTAACACAAATTTCAAATAATTATCACATCGAATATCCTTAAATTAATCTTGAAGCCGGAGTGCGATATTTATTGCTTATTTTGCCGCCTGTTTGCTGTTAAACCTAGTGACCGAATTCTGTAATGACGCGGCTCCTTTTTGTTACACTCTGTTTTTCATCATCTCTTTTCAGCTACGCGCAAATGCGAACTCTTTCTTTCGGTGTCGCCACCGGTGCTACTACCAACTTTACACTGGATGAAGGCATCAGCAAAGACCCGCGTTATAGAAACAAGTACGATATCAAGTTTGCCCCTGTCTCAATTCACTATGGTGTGGATTATGAAGGATATGGATTCACGATTGACCCCGGGCTTGTTCATGTCGGGCAGAACTTCTATGTGTCCAACACTTCCGGCGGACAGCAAGGTGTAAGAAAGGTTAACCTTCACTATGCAAATATACCGGTGGCATTCAAGCTGCATGCTATCGACATAGCATTCTTCCGCGTGAGCCTCGTGGCGGGTGGAAGTTTTGCATACCTGTTGAGCGGTAGTGAAACGGTGAGTCATTCTCAAACCAGATTAACATTTCCTTCGCAGGTATATCCTATTCTGCCATCCAGCTATACCGTTGTGTACGATGGCGTGGAAAGTCCTGAGGTCAGTAATTATACCATGCTGTCAAAGCAGGATTTCAAATCGTACCAGGCTTTTGCCATGCTCGGCTTTCGCTCTGACTGGCAGGTGAACGATGAGTGGATGGTGTCTTTGGACTTTCGTATGAACTACGGCATCTTCGAACCCCGCACCAACAGCTATCTTGAAAAACTGAATAACTACCAAACCCTGTACGATCTTCCGGGCCGGCGAAGAGATATGTTCGTGCAATTGAACATCGGTATCTCGCGCTACCTCGAATTTGAAAAGAAGGAGAAAGCACCTCGCGTACAGAAAGCCAGGTCACCCAAAAAGAGCTCAACCAAAACCAAAAAGTACCCGTATCGCGCACCGCGCACCAGTAAACCCCGCGGATAACAAATTGCTTTTATATTTGCCTTCGCGGCATGCTTAAAATTGACTCTCATACTCACGTTCTTCCCAGGAAACTTCCCGACTGGACAAGTCAATTCGGCTATGGCGATTTTATTCACCTGGACCATCACCGGCCGGGCGCAGCCCGCATGATGAAGGGCAACCAGTTCTTTCGCGAAGTGCAGGAGAATGTATGGAACCCCGAGGTACGAATAGAAGAATACCGCCAGTATCATACGCAGGTGCAAGTGGTTTGTACCGTGCCGGTTATGTTTGCCTATTGGGCCAAACCAGCCGATTGTCTGGCTGTATCGCAATACCTGAACGACCACATCGCTTCACTGATCTATCAATACCCGAAAAACTATTTGGGACTGGGCACCATCCCTATGCAGGATACTGCACTGGCCATACAGGAATTGGAGCGATGCCAGCAGATCGGACTGCAGGGCATTCAGATCGGATCAAACATAAATGATGTGAACCTTAACGAAGCGTGTTTCTTTCCGGTTTTTGAGGCCTGTGCTTCGCTGGGTATGGCTGTGCTGGTACATCCGTGGAATATGATGGGAGAAAGCAGCATGAAGCGATATTGGCTACCCTGGCTGGTGGGTATGCCAGCAGAAACGGCGCGCGCTGTAAGTTCCATGATTTTTGGCGGAATATTTGAAAGACTCCCTGCACTAAGAGTTAATTTCGCGCATGCCGGGGGATCCTTTCTGCCAACCATCGGGAGGATTCAGCATGGATTTGATTGCCGGCCCGACCTGGTGGCAATCGATAACCCGGTGGCTCCCCAACATTACCTGGGGCGATTTTGGGTTGACAGTATAACGCACGATCCGCTCATGCTGGACTATGTGCTGAAGCGGCAGGGATCGAAACGCGTAACGCTTGGTTCCGATTATCCTTTTCCGTTAGGAGACCTGGAGATCGGTTCGTTTATTGAAACGATGAACCTGGACACAAAACAAAAAGAAGATATTTTTCATAACGCTGCGCTGGAGTGGCTTAATGTGAAAAAGGAACGATTCGAATGATGAGAAACCTCGTGAACCCCATGCGCGCTACGCGTATTTTTCTGATGCTGATCTTGCTGACGGCTGTTAACTTTTCGCTCCATGCGCAACAGGATCGCGCGCGGGCTGAAGAATTTGCCCGTGAGATGGAGCAGGCCCGCAAAGCCGCGCTTATGCGTGAGCTTGACTCAGGCGTATACTATATGGACAACGGTGAATACAAAAAGGCAGACGAAATCTTCAGACACGTACTGGCTACCGTAAAGAGCGTTCCTTCTGACCTCACGTATTACTTCGGTAAAAACTCTTTCCACCTCGGCCTGTATAAGCAAAGTATAGACTGGTTAAATAAATACATCCAGCTGAAAGGTACCAACGGCCAGTACTCACAGGAAGCCATCCAGTGGAAAAAACAGGCGGAGAACGAATTTCTAAAGGAAAAAGAGAACGAAGCCAGCAAGGCGCAACAGATTCTCTCCCAGAATTATGATATCGACTGCGGGCCCTCGGGCAAAGTAGTTTGCCCGGCATGTAAAGGCGATCACGTGATCATTCGCCGAGGTGCTTTCGGTGATGAATACAAAACCTGTCCGTATTGCAACGAGCAAGGTATACTTACCTGCCAGGAATACAATCTCCTCCTGCGCGGAAAACTCCAACCGAGAAACCAGTGAAAGGATGCTGATTCGTTACAGGTTATCCGTTAACAGTTAATCGTTATCAGGAAGGGTCTATTAACGTGTAAACCTATAACGGTCTGCGTACTCTATGTGAAAATATTTTGAAATCAATGCAGAAGTGCGACACACACCAAACCTCACTCACACACCAGCAGTTGGCAGCCAGTAGCTCACAGCTATTTTCAGATCACCCTCTAGCAACTCGCAGCTAGAAACTCGTAGCTATTTTTTCCTATCTTTGCCGCGCGATTAACCTGCAATTAATCCAATGGCATTATACAACCGCGTTGAAGGCCGCGTTCTCAAGGAGAAGATGCGCGCCACACCCGAAAAAAGGGTCACTATTTCTTTTTATCGCTATCACCACATTTTACAGCCTCAGGAATTTCGCGATCAGCTTTATCGTGAGTTCGATGCTATTGGTGTGTTGGGAAGAATATATATAGCGAATGAAGGTATCAACGCGCAGATCAGCGTGCCGGAAAATAACCTCGAAACATTTCGATCCAAACTCTATAGCATCGACTGGCTGCATGGCGTACGCCTTAACATTGCTGTACAAGACGATGGCCGATCTTTCTTCAAACTGAAAATACTGGTGCGCAAGAAAATTGTAGCCGATGGTCTTGATGACAGTTCTTTTGATGTAACCAACTCTGGCGTGCATGTAGATGCGGCTACGTTCAATAAACTCATGGATGATCCCAATACGGTAATGATCGACATGCGCAATCATTATGAAAGCGAAGTAGGTCATTTCAAGGGAGCGATTTGTCCCGATGTCGATACCTTCCGTGAAGAGCTGCAGGTGGCAGAAGACCTGATGAAAGATCAGAAAAACAAGAACCTGCTGATGTATTGCACTGGCGGCATACGCTGCGAGAAAGCCAGCGCCTGGATGAAGCATAAAGGCTTTAAAAATGTTTTCCAGTTAAATGGCGGCATCATCAAGTATGCGCAGGAAGTGAAAGAACAAGGGCTGGAAAACAAGTTTATAGGAAAGAACTTTGTATTTGACGAACGCCTGGGTGAACGCATTACCGATGACATTATTGCGGTGTGCCACCAGTGTGGTAAGCCCTGTGATGATCATACCAATTGCAAGAACGATGGCTGCCATCTGCTATTTATACAGTGTACCGAATGTGCAGCAAAATACAATCAATGCTGCTCCGATGAATGCAAGGAAATCATAACACTGCCCGAAGATCAACAACGCGAAATCCGCAAAGGCATCAACAAAGGACGACAGGTATTTAAGAAGAGCCGGTCGGAGAAGATACAGTTCAGGAAATAGCCACTGGCGTCTGGCTGCTGGGCGCTGAGAAAGTGCATGCTCTCAGGGGCTAGTGGCCAGAAGCATGTAGCCCCCATTTTTCCATATCAAGCACACTTTCTACTTTAACTACCATGACCATTCGCATTGGAATTATCAATGTATCAGACCGGGCCAGCCAGGGCATCTATGAAGATATACCAGGCAAAGCTATCGTAGAAACGTTGAACGAGTACATTAAAGGTCCGTGGGAAAAAGAGTACGCCGTTATACCCGATGAGCAACATCTCATTGAGAAAACGATGATTGATATGGCCGATCACCGTAAATGCTGCCTGATCATTACATCGGGAGGCACAGGCCCTGCAAAGCGCGATGTTACCCCTGAAGCTACGGAGGCGGTATGCGAAAAAATAATGCCCGGCTTCGGAGAATTGATGCGCGCTAAAAGTCTTACATACGTACCCACCGCCATTCTTTCGCGGCAGACAGCCGGTATCAGAAATCAAACCTTGATCGTAAATTTGCCTGGGAAGCCGAAAGCAATCCGACAATGTCTGGATGCTGTTTTTCCAGCCATACCGTATTGCATTGACCTGCTGGAAGGACCGTTTATCGAATGTAATGAAGAAATTATACAGGCTTTTCGACCTAAAAGTACTTAATTTACAGATTTACTCTGACTTACTATGGCTAGGATCAAGTATTACTACGACACTGAAACCTGCAAATACGAGCGGGTAAAGACAAAAACCAGTGATGTTGTGATGAATGCCCTGGGGATTTTATCCCTTACCGTAGCAATGGCGGTGGGCCTTCTGATACTCTACACCAACTACTTCGAATCTCCGAAAGAACTCATTCTGAAGAACGAAGTAAAAGAGTTGGAATTTTACTACGACAAGCTTAGCAAGGATGTAAAGAACCTCAACGATATTCTCGGCGATGTTGAGCATCGTGACGACAATATTTACCGCGTGGTGCTCGGAGCCGAGCCAATCGATAAAGCAATACGCAATGCCGGAGCGGGCGGTGCTGACCGGTATGAAGACATTCGCGAAAAGAGCATCGACCATGAAGACATGGTTATCGGCCTTAACGAGAAGGTAGATCTGCTGCGCAGAAAGCTATACATCGAATCCAAATCGCAGGATGAGGTGGTGAAGCTCGCTGAGAAAAAAGAAAAGCTATATGCCGCCATTCCGGCTATTCAACCTGTATCAAACAAGCAATTACTGGCACTCGCTTCCGGTTTTGGATGGCGTACGCACCCGATCTACAAAGTGAAGAAGATGCACACCGGTATCGACTTCGCCGCTTCTATCGGAACACCGATCTATGCTACGGCTGATGGTACGGTAGCAGAAGTAAGCGTGAAGTTCAGCGGCTATGGAAAGATGGTAGAAGTAGATCACGGCTTTGGATACAGAACCCGCTACGCGCACATGCACGAGTTTGCTGTACGCTCCGGACAGACGGTAAAACGTGGTGACCTGATCGGTTATGTTGGCAACACCGGACTTTCTACAGCACCTCACCTGCACTATGAAGTGTTAATCAATGGAAGCCAGGTAGACCCGGTTCATTACTTCTACAACGACCTCACGGCAGCGGAATACGAAAAAGTGCTTGAGCTTGCTTCTATCGAGAACCAGTCGCTGGGAATGTAACGGCTACGGGACACGCCTGCAAGGCTCATGCTCTAACAATAGACTTACAAAGACCCTGAAGAAATGCTCTTCGGGGTCTTTCTTTTTTAAGTAACTTGGCTGAAAATCTACCCAAAGCCATGTTCAGGCACACCTGTCTACCCGCATTACTCTTGCTATTGATCCTACTATGGGCACAGTTCCAGACGCGCGCACAAGGTTGCAGCGATGCAGGCTTCTGCACCATGGGGGCTATGAAACCGGATCAGCCTTTCAACAAAAAGATTGAGCTTCGCCTGCGCTCGATGGAAATCAGTTTCTATCGCGGTACTACTACACTTACACCCATCGTATATGTAGCCACAGCTGATCTCAATTTCAGTCTCAATCAGAAAACCTCTTTCCAGGTAAAGCTGCCGTACCAGGCCGTGTCGGGCAGACTGGCCAACACATCAGGCATGGGCGATATATCACTTTGCATTACGCGGTCTATACGCAAGACCGAAAAGTATGATATCAACTTTTCGATTGGCGGAAAGATAGCCACCAATAAATCCAATAAGCACTCGGATGAGAACGATCCGCTGCCGATGTACTACCAGACCAGTCTCGGTAGTTACGACTTTATAACCGGTATCTCTTTAATTTGCAAAAAGTGGTTATTCGCCACAGGCATTCAGCATCCATTCAACAGAAACAGTAATGAGTTTATCGGCAACTGGAGTGACCAGGACGAGATCATGTATGTACACAAATACTCGTGGGCAAGGCATCTACGCCGTGGCACGGATGTGATGGCTCGCATAGAGCGTAACTTCCGGTACTCGCGATTCAACTTCAGTCTCGGACTACTGCCGATATACCGCATCAACCACGATCAAATTACATTAGCCGATGGATCGCATGTTAAACCGGCTGGTGCTATTGGCCTGGCTATGTCGGGTATAGCTACGGCCGGCTATAGTTTCAATGTGCGCAGCGGTATAAAATTACTGGCCGGAAGAAAGATTACACAACGTGACTATAATCCTGACGGCCTCACGCGCCATTTTGTATCGACCATCAGTTACTACTACCGTTTCTAAAAATCATGCGAACGCTTCTATCTCTGATATATCTCCCGCTGTTCTGCTTCGTGATGTTAACGGAAGCTATAGCGCAGCAAACTGCCGACATCGATCAGTATATATTAAATGCTGATTATGGCAAAGCGCTTGCGCAGATCGATCAGCAGTTATCGACCACAACCCATGCACAGACCAGTGTTTTACTGTTGAATAAAAAAGCGGAAGTGCTCATTCACCAGGGGCACTTTGATGACGCTGAAAAATTACTGAGCACGATCGCTGCCAAAACCGAAGACGCAGCTTTTCTAAAGGCAGTGACACAATCGCATTACGGTTTGCTGTACCTTAACCAGGGAAGAAACGATCTGGCGGAAGATGCGCTGAAAAAATCACTGCAGCTTTTTGAAGATGCCGGAAAATCTGAAACGCTGGAAGCCGCACAGGCGCTCGCCTATCTCGGCAACCTCTATAGCGCTACCGGTAAATATGCCCAGGCAGAGGAACAACTCAACATGGCACTAACACTGCGACAAAAGCAATTGAAAGAAAACCATGAGTTGATTGCAGCGTCCTACAACGACCTCGGCCTGGTCTTTACAGCGACAGATCCTGACAAAGCATTGGAGTTCTATGAAAAGGCCCTCGCGATATATCAGAATATTCATGGCAAAGAACATCCCAAGATTGCGATTGCCAACACCAACATCGGGTTTGTGTACCGCAAATTGGAGCTATACGGCGATGCTGTGAACAACTTTGAATCGGCTTTGAAGATATGGGAGAAAGTATATACCGGTCCTCACCCGTCCAAAGCCTTTGTGTTGTTCAACCTGGGTGAAACCTACATGAAGATCGGAGATCAAAAAGCATCGGCCGCATTTTATGAACGGGCCTTGCTCATGTACCAGCAAAGTTATGGCAGGAAACACCCGGAAATAGCACGTGTACTAAATGCCATTGCCAGTATAGATATAGCTTCTTCGCAGTATAGCAAAGGACTCTCCCACTACCAGGAAGCACTACAGGCTAATGTGAGCGATTTTGATAACAGCGACATCCGCACAACACCGCGGCTTCACAACTTTTACGATGGCAACGTGTTGCTATATTCGCTGTTGGGAAAAGCGCAGGCACTGGAATCGCAATACTATGGCAAAACGCTGAAGCTTCAGAACCTTACCGATGCCTTGCAGACTTTACAAGTGTGCGATACGCTAATCGACAAACTTCGTCAGCAGATTACCAATGAAAATGACAAGATATTACTGGGCACCATCGCCAACGAAGTATATGCGGATGGTGTTCGTATAGCACATGAAACCGGAGCGGTGGCCTTCGTTAAAAAGCCTTACTTTGAAATGGCATTTTACTTTGCCGAGAAAAGCAAATCTGCTGTATTGCTCGAAGCTATATCCGATGCCAATGCCAAATCGTTTGCCGGTATACCCACAGAACTGCTGGAAGAAGAAAAGAGTCTCAAGACTGCTATAGCGCTGTGTTCACAGAAGCTTGCACAAAAGCCATCCGCCGATGAAGAGAAATACCTGCGGGAAACATCGTTCAGCCTGAACCGAAGTTATGAAGCCTTCATCAGGCGATTGGAGCAACAATTTCCCGAGTACTTTAACCTGAAGTTTAACGCCAGCTCGCCTTCTATACAACAACTGCAAACCCGGCTGAATAAAACAACAGCCTTGCTCAGTTACTTCATCGATGACAAGAACAACCACCTTTACATCTTCGAAATCACAAAAAGAAAATATAGTATACACGATCATGCGTTACCGAAAGACTTCAACCGCTACATTACGGGTATGCGTAACGGTATTTTTTTCAATGAAATGAAAGCTTATGTTACAGCCTCACAACAACTCTCTGCACTGTTGCTTCCCGCACATATACCATCTTCAGTAAACGATCTGTTGATCCTTCCTACAGGGAGGTTGAGCATCATTCCCTTTGAAGCACTGTTTACCCGCGAGCCATTACCGGTTGATACATATAAAACACTACCTTACCTGGTAGGCCGCTATAACATTCACTATGAATTTTCGGCCAGGTTGATCCTGCAAAAGAACAACGCATCGCTCTCGGCTACGCCTTCTATACTTTTGTGCGCTCCGGTAACATTTCCCGAAGAAGACGGCTTGAATGAATTGCCCGGCACGGAATCGGAAGTAACAGCGATCGCGCAGTTGTTCAGCGCTAAAAACTTTAACAGCGGCCTTTTCATAAAACAAACTGCAGATGAAAAACTGATCAAGTCAGACAAGATCAAAAACTATAAATATGTTCATCTTGCTACACATGGCGTTGTCGATGAAAGCAACCCTGCACTGTCAAGAATATTTCTACAGTCAGATGTAGGATCAGAGGATGGGAATCTGTTCGCAGGTGAAATTTATAATCTTAACCTTAACGCCGACCTGGTAACGCTCTCTGCCTGCCAGACAGGGCTTGGTAAAATATCCAAGGGTGAAGGCGTTGTGGGATTGTCGCGTGCGTTGGTATATGCAGGTGCGCGAAATATTATCGTTTCATTCTGGAGCGTTGCTGATGAATCTACCTCTGAGTTGATGAAAAATTTTTATCGGAAGATGCTCGATGAGCCATCGGTAAATTTCAGTGGAAGTCTGCGCAAAGCCAAGCTCGATCTTATCGCACAAGAACAATATGCGGCCCCATATTACTGGGCACCATTTATATTGATAGGATTTTGAAATAGCTGCTGGCTGCCAGCTGCTAGAGGGAGTGTGAGTTGGGAATGGTGTGTGTGTTTTGACTTCGTCATTCGCTGGTCGGTGTTCTTTGTTCGTTCTTCAAAAAACTACTGGCTTCTGGCTACAGCAGCTGGAAAAGATTAAATGCAGGCACTCGCAGGTATATACTTTGTGTAACTCTGCGTCTCCTTTGTGTTGCTTTGTGTCACTGGATTTTACTCCCACAGCTATCCAATGCGCATAGTACTCAATAGCCCGTCTTCCAATTCAAAGATATGCTGTATGTCGCGGATCGATACTATATTTCCGGACATGTCGCGGATAATCTGGTGCGCTTCTGCTACGACGCGGCCTTCGTCATCGGTGCCGACATCGATCAGTTTTAAATGCGGATCAATATAGGTCCACTGGCGTTGCCAGCAATCCCGTATGCCGTCATGTCCTTTTACCAGTCCTCCTTCCATCGTATTGGCCCATACGGCATTCGGATGGATCACTTCCAACGCTGCGTCTATATCCCGGGCGTTGAAAGAAGTATATACATACTGCAAAAGTCTATGAAGATCAAATTTCTGCTCGGTAATCATACTTCAAGGTTAAGTTACCTGAAGTTGTAAAGACTAACCCTTTCTCACAATAAAATTACCACGAACTGCAGCGTCCGCATATTAACCTCCAATAAGGCCGACAGACGCGTGTCTCAATCCATTTATTCATAGCGTAATGAGCGAGCCGGGTTGGTACGGGCTGCTTTAATGGTATGAATGCTTACCGTTAGCAAAGCAATAGAGATAACGAGCAGGCTAGGCAACGCAAAAATCCACCACTCCATTGTAATGCGATTAGCAAAGTCTTCCAGCCAGGCTTGCATTACCCACCAGGCCACAGGCGTAGCAATGGCAATAGCAATGCCCAACAGGATAATATAGTCTTTGCTGATGAGCGTTAATATACTGGGTATAGATGCCCCCAATACTTTGCGGACACCGATTTCCTTGGTGCGCTGTATAGCCGTGAGTGACGACAGACCGAACAATCCCAGGCATGCTATAAATATAGCCAACGTTGAAAATATACCGAATACTCTTCCAAACTGCTGGTCGGCCTGATACTGTTGATTGTAATGATCGTCCAGGAAGAAATGGATAAACGGATTGCCGGGAAAGAGTTGTTTCCAATCGGCTTCAAAGCCTGCCAGCGACTCGTGCACATTGGAAGTATTAAACTTGATGGAGTAATAACCACCAGGCGCTTTGCTATAGCGGAAGATCAACGGATCGTACGCTTTCTTCAATGACTCCTGATGATAGTTCTTCAGCACACCTACAATCTTGAAGGTATCGCCCCAGAAAAATATCTGGTCATTCAAAGCATCCTCCACTTTTTCAAATCCTAACTGACGCGAAGCCGATTCATTGATCATTACATTCTTGTCTTCACGCGCAACATCACCTGAGAACGGGCGACCTGCCAATACTTTGGCATCAAACAATTTCACATAGTCGTGATCCATCATTATCACGCGGTATTGTTTGGCTTCGTCATCACGCTGACTGATTCTCCGTATGCCGCCGGCATTCCAGTCAGGTGCACGACCCGGAACTGCAGAGGAAGCTGTCATGCCGGTAACTTCTGCGTGTTGCTGAATAGCATTCTTAAACACCTGGAATTTCTGTTCATACGTGGAGTCAACTACATTGGGAGAATGCAGCACAAGTGTTTGATTGATATCTACACCGAGCGCCTGCTGCTGCATGTGGCGTATCTGCCGGTATACCGTGAAGGTTCCTACAATGAGTGTGATCGAAGCTATAAATTGTGTAACCACCATTCCCTTGCGGAAGATTACACCACGATCAGTATTCTTAAATCGCCCTTTCAATACTTCCACCGGTTTATAACCTGACAATACAAATGCAGGATATAGCCCGGAAAGCAATGCACCTCCAACAATAAGCAATCCTATCCAAACCCAAAACATGGTTTGTCTGAATAGCAGGTAATCCAACTGGCGGCCGGTGATTTCGCTAAACGAAGGCGTCAGCATGATCACCAGGGTTATGGAAATTAATACAGCTACGCCGTTTAACAACAACGATTCGAACAGAAATTGCTGGATCAACTGCGAGCGGAACCCTCCCATTACTTTACGCACGCCTACCTCGCGTGCACGTTCGATCGATTTCGCTGTCGACAGATTTATATAGTTGATCCAAGCAATCACGAGAATCAATACAGCTACAATGGAAAGGAAGTATGTTGATTGTCGATTCCCATTAGGCTTAAACTCACCAATGAAATCAGAGTCAAGATGTATATCATTTAGAGGCTGCAAGTGAAAGACCATGCCTGCATTATATTTCTTTAGCTCCTCGCCTGCCTGTTTCTGTATAAAGGCTGGCAACTTCGCTTCGAAGGCATGGACATCGGCATCATCATTCAACATAATATAGGTAAGGAAGCCGTCCCACTGCCAAGAGCTGACGGGATCATTCCATATCTTATATAAACTGGAGAACGACATGAGCATATCGATCTTCATGTGAGAATTGAACGGCAGGTCTTCAAATACACCGGTCACTTCGTATTCCGTTCTGCCGTTGTTCTTCATGAATTTACCCACCGGGTTTTCATTGCCAAAGTATTTTTTTGCTGCAGATTGTGAGAGTACAATCTTGTATGGTTCTTTCAATACCAGAGAATCCACACCATCTAACAAACGGATCGAGAATACGCGGAAGAAATCTTCAGATGCACAGAATGCTGCTTCCTCTTTGAAGAACACATCGCCATACGCGAAAACAGAATTACGATTGATGAGACGCGTATAATATTTTACCTCCGGAAAATTGGCTTTGAGATCAGGACCTATACCAGCACAACCGGAAGCCCAGCGTGTTGACAGCTCTCCGCGATCGTAACGATCAAGCTGTATGCGGAAAATTCTATCCTTCTTTACCAGGAAATCATCATAGCTAAATTCATGCATTACATATTGTGTAATCAGCATACAAGCCGTCATACCAATGGCAAGGCCAAGTATATTGATGGTAGTAAATGCTTTATTGCGCGAAATATAGCGCCAGATGGAGGTAAGGTAATTCCTGATCATGCAGCTAAGGTTTTAATCAATACTGATGGTACTTTACAAGGTTACATTTTATATACAGAATATTCGACCAGACAATATCTGCCCGTATGCATTGTATAAAGACAATCACGTGCCACGAAAGTAAATGCTGGCCTATGAGCTGGTTATAGCGAAAACGCACAATATACCTGTATAGAATCGTACGGGGAACGTCCGTGAGCGGACGATTAGAAGTTACGGCTGCTTTCGAGCTTGCGGTTTATGATGCGGATAATCTCATCCAGCTCCACGGCTGCTTCCTGTAATCGGTCGAGTATCTCTTCGTGATCATCATTGAGCTCACGTATTCTCGCCAGTTCAACGAGCCCCAATATACGGGCAAGAGGGCCGCGTACTTCATGTGCGGTAAAGAAGGCGTACTCAATGAGCTTTTGATTTTGCCTCGCAATCTCATCGGTTCGCTCCTGCACTTTCATCTCGAGGTTTTCATTCATTTTGTTGATCTCAACATTTAATTTGAGAAGCGCCTCTTTGGCGAGATGATTAGTCTTATTAAGCCCGTAGAATTTGAAACCAATAAGAATGGAAAGCAAAAGGATGATGGATACTCCGCCGATGGCTATATATTGGCGTTTCACAATCTTATGCTGAAACGCAAGCTCCTGTTCCTTCTTTTCAAAATCATACAACATCTGGATGCTGGCAATCTGTTCGCGCCGTTCATTCTCAAAGATGATGCGCTCAAGGGCAGATGCCTGACGCGTAAAATATAGCGCTGAATCAAGATGGCCCATGCGTTCAAAATATAAACTGAGATGTTTCAGCGCTTCCATCTCCTGCGTGCGACTGCTTTTCTGTCGCGCCAGTGCAATCGTGGTGTGCAGGTAATAATAGGCCGAGTCGTACTGCTGTGAGTTCAGAAACAGTTGTCCTAATTTATTACTGGCTGAAACAATCTGCATGTGGTCATTGGTGAGGCGTGCATAGCGTACAGCATCTTTGAAAGATATAGCAGCAGCGGTATAATTTTCCTGGTCAGCATATACTTCGCCGAGCGCCAGGTGTGCATAGCTTACACCCCAATCGTCTTTCATTGATCTGAAGCGGTCCAGTGCAAGTTTACCGAGATATTCTGCCCTACCATAGTCTTTGGCATTCCGGTAGTATTCCGAGAGCGCAAGCAAGGAGTTTGCTACGCCTATGCTATCGCCTATTTCGCGTTTCAGCTTCAGGGATTTTAGTGAGAAGTCACGTGCCTTATCAAATTGATTCTGCTTGCTGAACAGCAAGGACAGGTTGTTTAATACTTTTGATTGACCGGAGAGATCGTCAAGCTCTTCGTATAGCTTTAGCGATTGGTAATCATACTCAGCCGCTACACCATACTCATTCTTAACAAAGTGAATAATGCCGAGAATTTTCAAAGATTCGGCCAGACCTTTTTTATAAGCTATAGTGCGAGATTCAGTTACCGCATCCCGCACTACTTTATCAGCATCATCCACGGAGATCAACAGGTATTGAAAGGCAAGCTCATTCAATAGATCAATGTGCTGCTTTTTGTCTTCTGTTTTGGGAAGAACTTTTAAGAGCGAATCAATCTTGCGATGTTGAGCCAATACAACTGTACTCGCAAAGGTCAGGATTAAAACAAACGAAGAAAGTATTTTCATTATAGCACCTACCAACAAACAGGGCGCTAATATAAGTTAAAATAGTTCTTTTGCTATCCTATAGATCGGATCAGATTTGCCCATGCTATAAAAATGCAGTGTTGGAACACCGTTCTTGATGAGTTCTTTCGATTGCTGAATGCACCATTCTATACCGAGCTCCTTTAAAGAAGTATTGTCCTTACATTTCTCCGCTTCATCGGCAAGCTCTTCCGGAATGTCAATATGAAATGTTTTGGGAAGTATGGTAAGCTGTGCTTTTCCGGTGAGCGGCTTGATTCCGGGTATGATTGGTACATTGATACCGGCCTCACGGCAACGATCTACAAATTCGAAATACTTTTGGTTACTAAAGAACATCTGGGTAACAACATATTGCGCACCCATATCAACTTTTAACTTCAGATACTTGAGATCAGTTTTCAGGTTCGGAGCATTAAAATGTTTCTCCGGATAACCCGCTACTCCTATACAAAAGCTGGTGGGCGCAGGACCGGTAAGTTCATCATCAAGATATACCCCCATGTTCATGTTGACTACTTGCTGAATCAAATCAGATGCATAGCGATGCCCGTCCGGTTCTGGAACAAATCGCGACTCACTTTTTATAGCATCGCCTTGCAGTAACAACACGTTGTCAACCCCCAGGAAGTGCAGGTCGATCAAGGCGTTTTCGGTTTCTTCTTTGCTAAAGCCGCCACAGATAATATGAGGGACTGTATCTACTTTATAGTGATTCTGTATAGCGGCACAAATACCAACCGTTCCCGGGCGTTTACGTGTAGTGCTTTTCTCCAGCAGACCACCCTCCTTCTTCCTATACACATATTCCTCACGATGATAGGTAACATCAATGAACGGAGGCTTAAACTCCATCAATGGGTCAATATTGCTAAAAAGATTCTTGATGTTTTCCCCCTTCAACGGAGGCAGAATTTCCAAAGAGAACAATGTTTTACCGTTCGCATTCTTGAGGTGGTCGACTACTTTCATTTTTACGTGTTGGTGTGTTAAAGTGTTGAAGTGTTTATGTTATCTTTTATTCTCTGATTCTCTCAAATATCGGATCAAACCTAATGTCAGGTTTTTGTTATCATCGACTTCATTCTCAATATATCTATACTTCCAGCTTCCAAATAATGAAGATCAGAAAGTACGTATAGCATACTTTGCACTTTCAACGCAGAACTTTGTACTGTATCCAGAAACCTTATAAAATCCTTTCTACTATACCTGCCAAATCCTTCCGCTATATTATTCATAGTAGAAAGTGCTGCCTTTCTTAATTGACTTCTCGTATCAAAGTCCCCCGCCAGCTTTCCCTCATCCGACATAGTATAAACTTCCTTCACAAGCTCCCTCGCTGCCTGCCAGCATTTCAAATCCTCAAACCTCTCAATCTTACTCATAACTTGATATAATTATATTGGAACAACATTAACGACTGTTTAACTCTATACTTCAACACCTACAAATCGTAGCTCAAATTCGGAGCCAGCCATTTTTCAATTTCTTCTATAGTCATGGATTTGCGCTGGGCGTAGTCTTCGACCTGGTCTTTTTCAATTTTGCCGAGGCCGAAGTACTTGGAATCGGGATGAGAGAAGTAGAAGCCGCTAACAGCTGCGCCAGGATACATAGCGTACGACTCTGTCAGTTGTATGCCTACTTTTCCTGCATCAAGTATTTCGAATAGTAATTTCTTCTCCGTGTGGTCAGGGCATGCCGGATAACCGGGAGCCGGGCGTATACCTTTATATTCTTCGGCTATAAGTTGATCGTTGGTTAGATATTCATCGTTTGCATAGCCCCATATATCCTGACGCACCTTTTCATGCAGGCATTCGGCGAAGGCCTCTGCTAAACGATCGGCCAGCGCTTTCGCCATGATCTCCGAGTAATCGTCATGATTCGCTTTATATTTATCCACGAGCTTCTCTAACCCGAGACCTGCTGTTACAGCAAACATACCGAGATAATCTTTGCCTGGTTCCGGCGAAACAAAGTCTGACAAACAGAAATTAGGAAGGTTTTGTGCTTTCTTATTCTGCTGTCGCAGGAAATGAAATGTAGCAAAAGGATTTGACTGACCATCCTTGTAGAGATCTATATCATCGCCGGTATTTACGGCCTGATAGAAAGCGATAACACCATTTGCCTGTAGGCTCTTGTTGTGGATGATCTCATCCAGCATGGCATTGGCATCATCAAAAAGTTTTTTGGCTTCCACTCCTACTACCGGATCTTGCAATATACCGGGATAGCGGCCTGCCAGCATCCAGGTCTGGAAGAACGGTGTCCAGTCTATATATTTTCGAAGCTCTTCCAATGGGAATTGGATAAACTCTTTTCTGCCAAGTACAGATGGCTTGGTATACCGCGTAGCAGACCAATCAATATTTACTTTATTCTTACGCGCATCTGCCAGCGATATATAGTTTTTGGTTCCCTTACGATTTTCGTGGTCAACCCGTAACTGCTGATACTCCTGTTTTACTTTCGATTTAAAGCCTGCACGTGTTTCCGTGCTGATCAACTCGCTGGCCACTGGCACAGAACGCGAAGCATCCAATACATGTACTACCGGCCCATCATATACCGGGTCGATCTTTACAGCGGTGTGAATGCGTGATGTGGTAGCTCCACCAATGAGCAAAGGTAAATCCAGCTTTTCACGCTGCATCTCGCGCGCCACGTGCACCATTTCATCGAGTGATGGTGTGATTAAACCACTCAGGCCAATCACATCTACTTTTTCTTTCTTGGCCGCTTCAATGATCTTTTCAGAAGGCACCATTACACCCAGATCAACTACTTCATAGTTGTTACAGGCTAACACTACGCCCACTATATTTTTGCCTATATCATGCACATCGCCTTTCACTGTAGCCATTAATATTTTGGCTGCCGTTTTATTAGTTGTGCCGTTCAGACGTTTTTCTTCTTCGAGGTAGGGCGTGAGGTACGCAACGGACTTCTTCATTACGCGGGCGCTCTTCACCACCTGCGGGAGAAACATTTTACCGGCACCAAAAAGGTCACCCACTACATTCATTCCGGCCATCAGCGGTCCTTCAATAACATGCAAAGGTCTGCCGTATTTGATGCGTGCTTCTTCTGTATCCTGATCTATAAAATCGATAACACCTTTTACCAGCGCATAGGTTATGCGTTCTTCTACGGTGCCTTTCCTCCACTCGTCATCCGTCTCTTTTTTCTTGGCCGATCCTTTTACCGTTTCTGCAAACTCCAGCAGGCGCTCGGTGGCATCGTCTCTGCGATTCAGCAGGACATCTTCTACACGCTCCAGCAGCTCTTTGTCGATCTCATCGTATACTTCCAGCATCGTTGGGTTTACAATACCCATGTCCATACCATTTTTTATAGCATGATACAGGAAGGCAGAGTGCATTGCTTCGCGCACTTTCTGATTTCCTCGAAAGCTGAACGACACGTTGCTTACACCACCACTCACATGTGCACCCGGTAAATTTTCGCGTATCCATTTGGTAGCACGAAAAAAATCAAGTGCGTAGTTACGGTGCTCTTCTATACCGGTAGCTACCGGAAATATATTCGGATCGAAAATGATATCCTCCGGAGGGAACTTTACTACGTTCACCATGATATCATAGGCGCGCTTGCAAATCGATATTCTTCGTTCGTATGTATCGGCTTGTCCCTGTTCATCGAATGCCATCACTACTACAGCAGCTCCATAGCGCTTCACCAGCTTTGCCTGACGAATAAATTCTTCTTCTCCTGATTTTAAGCTGATGGAGTTTACAATGCCTTTACCTTGCAGGCATTTCAATCCGGCTTCGATCACCTCCCACTTGGATGAATCGACCATTACGGGTATAACTGCAATCTCCGGTTCAGAAGCCATTAAGTTCAGATACTTGACCATGGCTGCTTTGGAGTCGAGCATCCCCTCATCCATGTTCACATCAATCACCTGCGCTCCACCCCTCACCTGGTCGAGTGCTACTTCCAATGCTTCTTCAAATTTATCTTCCTTAATCAGCTTCAGAAACTTTGCCGAACCTGTTACATTCGTTCGTTCTCCAATGTTAACAAAATTCGACTGCGGTGTAATTTCTATTGCTTCAAGGCCACTTAATTTCAATCTGTAATCCATGGGTGGGTCAATTATCAAAGCCTGCTTTCGCAGGATGTTGCTTTATTATTCGAGGTTAGCTTTCGACTATATATCGGATGATTTTTTTGTATATATATGACTATCAGTTTACAGTTTCTGCTACTGAAGTCTGTATTAGTCGTGGTTTATATTTAGCAGCTATGGATGCTATGAGTTTAATATGATCGGGTGTAGTGCCGCAGCAACCACCTACAATATTGATCAATCCTTCCTTGAGAAATACTTCAACCTGCGAACCCATCTCTTCGGGGGTTTGATCGTAATGTCCAAACTCATTGGGAAGCCCTGCATTTGGATACGCGCTCACAAAGAATGGCGCCTTCTCATTCAACACCTGTAGATACGGTCTCAACTGGCTCGCACCAAGCGCGCAGTTCAATCCTATACTTAACAATGGCACATGCGATACAGACACAAGGAACGCTTCTGTAGTTTGCCCGGATAATGTTCTTCCACTTGCATCGGTAATCGTTCCTGACACCATCACGGGTAACGTCTTGCCAATTTCATCAAACAACTCCTGTATCGCGAACAGGGCAGCCTTCACATTAAGTGTGTCAATAATCGTTTCCAGCAGCAGTATATCTGCGCCTCCGTCTATAAGACCTTTTGCCTGTTGCTTGAATGCAAGGGCAAGCTCATCGAACGTAATCGCTCTATAGCCCGGGTTATTTACATCCGGAGAAAGTGAAGCCGTCTTGTTGGTAGGCCCCATAGCACCGGCCACAAATCGCGGCTTGGACGGATCTTTTTTGGTATACTCATCTGCAACTTCTTTGGCAATCTTTGCAGAGTAATAGTTCAGGTCATATACCGCATCTTCCAGATGATAATCGGCCTGGGCAATGGTTGTACCACTAAACGTGTTGGTTTCGAGTATATCCGCACCTGCTTCCAGGTATTGACGATGTATTTCTTTAATAATGTCCGGACGCGTGATAGAAAGAACATCGTTATTTCCTTTCAGCGGAGACGGATGGTTTTTAAAACGCTCACCGCGAAAGTCTTCTTCTTCCAGCTTATACCGCTGAATCATCGTACCCATAGCACCATCGATTACGAGGATACGTTCTTTCAAAATGTCTTCGATTTTCATAAAGCCCTCCATAATTTGATATTCGCTATCCAGAGAGCCCGTAAGGTGGGTTTACTTATCTTTTCCACCACAAGTCAAGTATTTGTAGTGAAAGGGATTTAGCACAACATTCCTTCCGGAATAGGATGCTAAGACGTCATCGGGCCCAGTCCCTCAGTCTTTCTGGATAAGCAAGCACAAATAAAATGAATAGGAAGGAAACTACAAAACTTTAAAGCTGCGAGCTGCGATGCGTTAGCCGTTATCTGTTACACGTTAATCGAAGATGGCTTTCGTGTAGTGGAAAACAATTAACAAGGTAACGATGTGAAATTTTAATAACGAACAAGGAACATCAGTTAACGAATAGTTAAGGTTACCAAGTTAACTGTTACTTGGTGGAGTTTATAACGGTTAACCTGTAACAGTTAACGTGTAACCCATTCTTTCAGCAGGCGGCCCAAAACCTGTTGCCATTTCCCGCAAACGTTTATTGAAATTTAACTTTGCAGATTGCATCTCGAACGAATCATTTCATGATCTTTGCAATACCAAATTGTACCTCAGCCATGAACCAATATTCCACGGGTATTTGTAACCTCTCGTTTGTGTTAACGGCTCCGCTATCTGTACTTTATCCAGCATCTATACTCCGCGCCGAATGAAAATTGCCGCCATCGACATCGGTTCCAACGCTATACGCTTTCAGGTTTCTACTGTACTGACGAACGATAAAACACACCCGGTATTTAAAAAACTGGAATACATACGCTTTCCGCTTCGTTTGGGACACGATGTGTTCACTACTCAGCGCATCAGTGATAAAAGCATCAGCAAGTTCAAGAAGCTTATGAAAGCTTACAAATTGTTGTTGGAACTTTATGAGGTAGACAGCTATATGTTCTGCGCAACCTCGGCTATGCGCGAATCTGATAACGGAAGTGAATTAGCCGACCAGATACAGGAGGAATTTGGCATCACCATCAACATCATCGATGGCAACCGTGAAGCTGAGCTAATCAATCGGGCCATCAGCTCATACCTCACAGACGAAACATATCTCCATATTGATGTGGGTGGTGGCAGTACCGAGTTAAACTTGTACGCTGGCGGCAAAAAAATAAAAACCCGCTCTTTCAAGATTGGATCAGTACGTGTACTCGAGCAAATTGATTCTCCCCTCATGTGGCAAGACATGGAGCATTGGATCAAGGAACACGTTAAAGAAGAATACGGCAGAGTAACCGCAGTAGGAACCGGCGGTAACATCAGTAAGATATTTGAGCTTGCCCAGCTTAAACCGGGAAGTACCATGTCGATAAAGAAGGTAAAGCAAATCCGCGATATGGTGGAAGCGTATTCACTCGAAGACCGCATCTATAAATTACAGATGAACCCCGATCGTGCGGATGTAATTATACCGGCCAGCCATATATACCTTCAGGTAATGGAATGGGCGCATGCAGAATCTATACTTGTACCGGAAGTTGGTCTCAAAGATGGTATTATGCTTCATCTTTACGAGCAAAGTCTGATTCAACAAAAGCTGAATCTCTAAGTAAATTACTTCGGACGTCTCCGGTCGATAGTACTCTTTCCCTTCTTACGTTCTTCTACTTTCAGATCGATCAGGTAGGCAAGCGATATGCGGAATCCCTGGTTGCGTATTTTTTGTGTTTCACTAAAGGAACGAAATTCAGGACCGAACACACCATTGCTTTCTCTGCTTAGATATGAGTGTCCTAACTCGTAGCGCAACGTTAAGACCATTTCCCGATCACGCGCTGGTTCAAATAAGAATCCGGCTGTAAAGTTGAGTCCTAACTGTATACGGTTGGGATGTTGAATGACCATATCGGTTTCCTGAGCCGTTGCCGGATCTTTTCCAAACTTGATCTTCACGGGAATAACATATGAGTCTCCGCCATGAAATTCATGTGTGTCACCATTTTCAAAGGTTCCTTTTCCTCCCAGCCAGTAACTTACGTTTGGACCTATACCAAGTGAATATTTAAACGATTTTGTACCGATCGTACCTTTAAAATAAGCGGTATATACTAAAGGCATCTCGATATAGTTATACTTCAGCTTTAAAGCGAGGCCTTCAGGATCATTGGAAACATCTTTACCCCTTCTGGTCATATCCTTGCCCTTGGTTGAATAGATTAGTGACGTGTGCAAAAAGAATCGTTTACGCACTTTAAACGCGAGATGACCACCAATATGATACCCCATAACGGGTGTAACACGATACTGACTTTTCAAATCCTTGTCACCAAATGACGTCCAGGAATAATTGAAGCCTGCAACAGGACCTACCAATACCTGCGTGTATGCTTTGTAAGATAAAAATATAAGAATAAAAACACTTGCTAAACGTGCTCTCACGAACTTCCAGTTTTGAGGGTTAATTCTTTCTCTTTAAATGCCCAAAAATAGGGGTTTTCACTCAAGTTAGGCGATGAACAATTCTATTAAACCAAAAAAACGCTGTATATTCGTGAGTTTTCTGTAAACTGACTTTTTAAACTGATACAATTCACTCTAATGTTAGTTCATTTGTACTTGCGCGCACAAACTTAGAGTGGCTTTTAAGCAAAGGCCCATATTAATGGACGGGAATGCGATATTTTTTTAACTCACTTATCAGCCTTCTATGCTTGGTGTGTGGATATACTGTATCTGCACAGAACTACCCTGTTTACAATAATTTCTTTGTTAATCCATATTTGTACAATCCTGCAGAGGCCATTACCGACTATACGTACATATACGCATTGCATCGTCAGCAATGGACGGGTATCGAGGGGGCGCCTCAATTATCTACACTGACTTTCAATACGATGATCAATGAAAGTCGCGCGGGTGTTGGAGGAAAAATATCATCCTACAAACGAGGGCTTCTCAATACAACAGATTTCACCTTGTCGTATGCTTACGCGATGCCGGTAGGGCAAAAAAACTGGCTGATGTTCGGACTATCAGGAGGCGCTATCAGTAATTCGATTGATGTAAATAAAATCACTGACCCCAACGATCCTGCTATTGCCAATTATGCTGCCAACAACATGCAACCGGTATCGAGTTTTGGTCTTCTCTATCGCTCTGGCTCCGGTATAAATATAGGGCTCTCACTTCCCCAATTATTTCCATCCAAGTTCAATAGCGATGCCAGCTTTAATATTACAACGGTATCACCAACTGACAATGTTTTCTTCACGATCTACTACAAGAAGAAAGTTGAGAGCAAAATTGTAAGTAAAACGAGAGGTGGCGTGAAGCGAAAAGTGAAATCAAAGGAAACCATCGCCCCGTTAGAGCTGTACTTTAACTACAAGTATTCCAAGTTCGGCACAAGCCAGTTCGAGTTGTTGGGAAAACTCAATCTGTCGGAAAACTTCTGGGTGGGTGCCTCTTATCGGTTGCCCTACGGGTACACGGCCAACCTCGGCCTTAAAGTAAACCGGTTCATATTAGGATATTCTTATGAACCCGGAGGCCAGCCTGCAAGTGGTTTTTCTCAGGGCACACATGAAGTAATATTGGGAGTGAAACTAGGCACAGCTAAGAAATTTAAACGCGCAGCACCTGTACTGCGTTCTACACTTACACGTTCTCCTAACGAGAAGCACACAGCCCGCTTCCAGGAGGGAACAGAAGATCCGGATAACATCAATAAGACAGATGAAAATAAGAAGCGTTACTTTGTGGTAATCAATGTATTTCCTGACTTTAACAAGGCGGATGCGTTTAAACGGAAACTTGTGAACGACAAGTTCAACGCGGATATCTTCTATAATCCACAAGACAAAAAGTATTACGTGCATGTGCTGGAAACCAGCAAAGCATCGGAAGCACATGAAGAAATCCGCAATCTGAAAACTTATACGAAACTGAAAACAGCTCGTCTGTTAGTTGTAACGACTCAGAAGTAGATATGATTATGGTTACGTTTTCAACTCCCGGCTGCATTTATAGCATTATGAAAGTAATGCTAAGACTTGCTGCCAGACCCGTTGGTATCCTTCTTCTGCTGTTAGTATTCCATTTGTCTTTCGCGCAACGTCCGGATATACGTTCGGTGAACCGATCTTCCGGTAGCATGTCTGAAGTCCTTTCAATCACCGGAAGTAATTTCGGAACAAATGCTTCCAACCTGGCAGTATATTTTGGTGCTGTAAAAGCTTCCATTGTTACTGTCACGGATCAATTGTTGGAAGTGCAGGTACCACCCGGCACCACCTATCGCAATATAGCCGTTACAAATACCACCACCGGCCTTACCGGATATAGTGAAAATCCATTTTTATTAAGCTTCAGTGGAAAACATCCGTTCAACACAGCCAGCCTTAGTACGCAATCGGACTTTGACGCGGAGAAAGGGCTTTACGATCATTGCCTTTGCGATCTTGATAATGATGGTAAACCAGATATAGCAACAGCAAACAATGGCAACAACAACATCACCATCCTTCGAAACACAAGTACGTTGGGCGGCAGCATCAGCTTCACAAAAATTCCCTTTGCCCTCGGCACATTCTCTCTTCATGTACGCTGTGGCGACCTCAACGGTGATGGCAAACAGGATCTTGTAGTAACCGAAGGTACAACAGCGTTGAGTGATCGAGTTTTCGTTTTGCAAAACACAAGCTCAGGTCCGGGCAACATAAATTTTAATACTATCCCCATAAAACTTACCGGAAGAAAAAATACCAAGATCGAGATTGCGGATCTGGATTTGAACGGTAAACCAGAAGTATTAATAACAGACCAGGGAAGCAATACAATCTCCATACTGGTGAATCAAAGCACTGTATCAACCATTGCCTTCGATGCAACACCTGTTAACCTGACAATTCCATCGGCAGCCAGTACGGATGGTATAGCAGCCGAAGATTTGAATGGTGACTCATATCCTGAAATCGTAACAAGTCAATTTCAAACTGCCACGAGCAACCTATTCATCATTGAAAATAAAAGTACAGTCGGGACTATTTCGCTCGGCACCATTACAACCCTACCCATTGGTAACACGGTAAAGAGAATACGCATCGGAGATCTGGATAACGATGGCAAGAAAGATATAGCAGTTACCCAGCTGTTGGGTGCGGCTGTGTCGGTCTTTCTGAATCAAAGTTCCAGTTCCATCAGCTTTGGCACTCCTAAGATTATAACCACTGAGGCCAATCCGTGGGGACTTGATTTTGGTGATATAGATGGTGATGGGAACATCGATATTGTTGTAGCTTCCGTTACCCAAACCAAACTTACGATTCTGAACAATGAAAGTACCCCGGGCAATCTTTCCTTTGTAAAGCAAACTGTTAACACCACCTATGTCACCCGACACGTGCGCATTGGCGATCTTGACGGAGACGGTAAACCGGATATATCGTTTACCAGTATTGATAATGCCAGTGTACTGGCATCCAAAGTTTCTGTTTTCAGGAATACATCCTGTGTATTCCCGGTGATCACTCCTAAGGAAACCCCGCTCGCACTTTGTACTGCTGCTTTGCCTTTTACGTTAAAAGCAACTGTAAGCAATGGCGCATACTATGAGTGGAAAAAGAACGGCATAGTAATGTCATGCGGGCTTAACCAAAGTTCATTTGCTGTAACAGCGGCATCAGGAACCGGAACTTATACTGTAAGAATATTAGCCGAAGGGTCCACATGTTCATCGGCAGGAACATGTGGGGAAGAGTCTGATGGCATCGATATAACCATCTCTGCAGGTTCCGCGGCACTGGTTAATCCGATCAACAACGGCCCTGTCTGCATAGGAAGTACTCTAAAACTAAGTTTAACCACCGACATAGGCGCAAGCTATAAATGGACAGGGCCCAATGGTTATTCAGCCACTGGAGCAAATCCTCCTGACGTAAGCAATTTTAGTCTCGACAACGCAGGACGCTATTATGTAGATGTGATTGTAGGAACATGTTTTGCGCGCAGAGAATCCACGCTCGTAGAAGCTATAAATGTTCCGACTTTTTCCATAAGCCCTGCTGACGCAGTGGTCCTCTGCCAGGGGGATCCCAACAAAAGTCTATCGGTTGTACCGAATGATGCTGCCTATACCTATCAATGGTTTAAAGATGGTACTTCAATCGCTACAGGACCAACCTATTCGGTTACCTCTACTCCTTCCTCAAGTGGCAGCTATACCGTAAAGGCATCTAACGCTGGTTGCAGTGTTAACATCGAAACTGCACCTGTAACAGTAAGTGTAGCTTCGTCCATCACAGCAGCGTTTACAGCACCTGCATCAGCATGTGCCGGGCAAAATGTTAAATTCACCAACACATCGACATCCGATGCTTCGGCTACTACTTTCTATAGCTGGAATTTCGGTGATGGCAAGACCTCTGCTGACAAAGAACCTGAGCATATTTTTACAACAGCCACATCATACAATGTCGCGCTGACGGTATCTTATAAAGACAATGCTTGTGCAAACACTGTAACGGTTCCTATAACTATAACAACGGCACCTCCTGTAGCGATTACAAACCCGTCTGATACTTACACATTCTGTGAAGGCAGCCCATTGCTGCTCGAAGTCAACGGGTCTTTCACAAGCTATACCTGGAGTACAGGAGCCTCTACATCTTCTATTGAAGTAACAACGGCGGGTACCTATACCGTTGATGTAACAGCTTCCAATGGCTGTGTGCTCACGGCAAGTCGTACGGTGCAGACATTGCCGGCAACATTAGTCGTAGCATCCGCTACGCCCGATCAGATTAACGAAGGTGAATCATCTCAGCTATCGGCCTCAGGACTTGATAATTATACCTGGGAACCAGCCGAAACCCTGTCTAATGCCACCATAGCAAATCCGGTAGCAACACCCCTCGTAACCACTACTTATACCGTAAAAGGGCTTGATAGCAACGGATGCCAGGGTTCTGGAACAGTAGTGGTAAAAGTGGCTGGTGAAGCCATTGTAAACAAACTGAAGCCAGGCAATTTTATATCTCCTAACAACGATGGCCCCAATGAATTGTGGGTGATTGAAAACATTCAAGGTTATCCACAATGCGGTATTGTTATATACGATGATAAGGGGGTAAAAGTATTTGATGCCAAGCCATACCAGAATAACTGGGATGGAACCTTCAATGGCAAGAAACTTCCCGATGGCGTATACTATTATATTATCCGTTGTGACGGAGAAGAGGGTGTGCCACGAGCAGGCAGCATAACCTTAATACGTTAATATACTCATGCAATTTATCGGCGGTTTCCTACCGGCTGTCGATTAGCCTCCTGTTTCCGCAAACATTTGGGCTGCAAACCTTACATCTTTTGGTTACAAGACTCCCGCTGATCTTAATATAGTATCAGGACTCACATACATTGAACCGTCTGGAACAGATACCAGGAATTTTAAGCCATCCTATAGTTAGTAGTACAAATAAAGGTAAGCTTAAAGAATATTGGTCGCCCAAAACGATGTAGATGAGACTTGTGTCCTTAGATTTGCACTTAATTTCTTTACCCCTATGAAAAGGTTGATTTTACTGATCATCTTATTTCTCAGTCTGATAGCCGTAAATTCGTTTGCCCAGGAATCTAATTGTAACAACAACCTCGATGACGATGGCGATGGACTGGTAGACTGCCGTGATGGTGACTGCCCTGGCAAAGTATGTGAGATTTGTGACAATGGCATTGATGATGATGGTGACCGTTTTATTGATTGTTATGACAAAGAATGTTCCATAGATGCGGCTTGTGCCAACTTCTTTATTGGCAAAGACATAACCTGTAATGTGAAGCCCGACAGCTTTCCACCATTCGAGATGAAGATCAAGTATAAATCAGAACCGAAGCGGGCCAATCACATTAACCGATTAATCGCAGGGGATGTAGACAATGATGGCGTTCCTGAAATTGTTACGACTTATCGAAGTGGTAATGTTTCACCTGCGGAAGGTGTTATCAATATCCTGCAGGCTCCGGCAGGAGGTAGTGGTACACTGGTACTCGACAAACAGATCAATACACTCCCCGATGGCCTCCCTCCTACTTTTGAAGATATAGCGATGGCCGATATCAACAAAGATGGATGTGCGGAAATTTTCATATTAAGCGCCTCCACTGATGGGAATAATTACAAGATTATAGCCTATAACTGTAACGGTACCAAGATATGGACAAACCCGATAAGTTATTCCTTTTATCCTGGTACGATGGGCCTTGCAGACTTCGATGGTGATGGTGCCGTTGAGCTATATACACGTACTCAGATCTATGATGCTCACTCCGGTACACTTATGGGAGAGAATATCTTCGATAACACCTTCCAAAAGAACAGTAATGCTCCTATAGCAGTAGATATACTTACAGCCAGCACCAATATGGAACTTGTAGCTGGTTGTCGGATTTATGAAGTAACCATAAACAGGCCATCTCCTCCACCTGCCATTCCCCCGGTGAATGGTTCTACGTTGACATTAAGTAAACAAAGAACCGAATACTTTACCCGCAAAATCAGGACATCGGGTAGTGGAACCAGTATAGCCGACTTTAACGTAGACGGATACCTGGACGTTGTTGCCGTTGGTTCTCTCAACGATGATGCGAATAACAGCAATCAAACAACAACTATATTTTTCTGGGACGTTCACAACAATCAGCTAAAGACCTATACCGACAAATCTATTACAGGAGATAGCCGGTATACCAACGGCTGGCAAAACGGTGCGGGTCGTATTAACCTGGCAGATATAGATGGCGATGGAGCTATGAACGCAGTATATGTTTCAGGTAAATATCTTTATGCTTTGAAAGAGACTGGAAGCGCGCTCGACACATTGTGGAGACGTGGGGTAACAGAAGAAACTTCAGGTTACACCGGCTGTACCATGTTTGACTTCAATGCCGATGGTAAATCAGAGATCGTATACCGTGACGAAGACTATATTTATATCTACACTACTACAAATACAAGTGGAACAGTATCGGTTACGCGCAGTACACCGGTTCGGTGTGCATCCCGTACTTCCAATGAATATCCCATTGTTGTGGATATGGATGGTGATGGGTCAACTGAAATTTGTGTTACCTGTGCTGTGGACGAAGCTGTGCTCGGAAGAAACCACGATCTGTGGGACGATGCCGAAGTACGGGTATATCAATCAGCCAATGTTCCCTGGGTACCTGCTCGTAAGCTCTGGAACCAGCATGGTTATTTTGTGGTAAACGTAAATGATGACCTTTCTATTCCTCTTAAGATTCAAGGCCATCACCTGATCTATGCTGAGAATGCGAAATGTTTTGTTACTGGAACAAGCCGACCACTGAACAACTTCCTTAACCAGGCTCCTTATCTAAACTCCTATGGTTGTCCTTCGTTTGCGGCGCCTAACCTTGCTGTTGTTCCATACGATGGAAAGACCAACACAAATATACTCATCGCTCCCCCCACCTGTCCTGACAAGAGCTTTAAGGTTTCATTCAAATTCAGGAACAAAGGTGATATAGGCGTGAGCGGTAATCTTCCCGTTTCATTTTACAACGGTGATCCTACTGCTGCAGGTGCAACACTGCTGGGAACTACTGTGATTCCTTTAAGCAATATGAATCCGGGTGATACCCTCGTTCAATCAAACGTTACTGTGACCGGGCCAGGATCTTCGTTTACTCTATACATTGTATTGAACGACAATGGAACTACGGTTCCGTCTCCTATCACAATACCCAATCCTAAAACCGCCATTAAGGAATGCGATTATGGAGATAATATACTGAAGGCGGATGTGATACCTCTGCCGGTAACATTGAATGCCCAACTGATTCGTGACAACCTGAAGTGTGCCAGCGCAGCGCCTGGTATACCACCATCACCGGATAATGGCGCAGTGAAGGCGTATGTTACCTTAAGCAGCGGGCTGAAAGACTCTACAAATTTCAAATTCTACTGGTCGAAAGGTAACGTTGCCAAACCCATGGCTTCAGCAGATTATGTAGGCTTTACCTATACCGGTCTTCCTGCAGGTACTTACACGGTATATGCAGTACACAAAACAGCAAACTGTAATTCTGATACAGTATCGATCAACGTGGGCGAAACATCACGTACGATCGATGTAAAAGTTATGGATGTTCAAAATTCTGATAACTGTAAAAATCCGAATGGCGTACTCCAAGCCGTAGTTAATGATACTGACGGCGATGGCGTTGGGGAGCCGGTGGGAAAGTTCAGCTATATCTGGTTTGCAGGACCTGACATTCTCGTAGGAGATACACTTGGTTTAAGCCACACATTAACCAGTTTAAAACCGGGTACATACTCTGTACTGGTGATAGATAAAGCAACCGGCTGCGGTGGTAACGACTCTGAAGCTATAACGGGCCCTGTTCCCTATACGATTGACACATCACATGTAGACATAACCTGTTCTGCAACAACCTCAGGAAGTGCAACGGCTACGGTAGGTGGCTCTGTGAGTGGATATACCTTCTCTTGGTTTAACGGCTCAAAAGTTTTACCTACTGTAGACTTCAGCGGCTCTGTTTATTCAAACCTAGGTGCTGGCAACTATACAGTATTCGCTACAAACAATTCATCAAAATGTAATTCCGATACAGTAACTGTAAAAGTTAAGCAAACACTGCCTCCGGTTATAACAAGCATCACAAAAGATTCGGATCAATTATCATGTACAGGAAATATTGGCGCGGCCACTGTTAATGTACAGGGCAATGCATCTGACTATACGTATCAATGGTACAAAGGTCCCAATACTGCAACACCTATCGCCGGGGCTACCGGTCAGTCAATCACAGGTCAACCTTCCGGCACCTACACGGTAAAGGTTACCGGTAAAACTACCGGATGTTCTTCTACTGCACAGATTACATTAACCGGACCAGTGCCCGCTACCATTGTAAGTGTTACCCCTACGGGCCAGTCAACTTGTTCACCGAATAACAGCCAAATAGAAGTTCAATCCGTAAGCCCTGGCACACCAAGCGATTACACGTTTGAATGGTATGAAGGTAGCGCAGTTATAGCATCCAAGCTCATTGCATCCAGCCAAACCAATATCTTAAGCGGTATTGCCCCTGGTACTTATACGGTAAGAGCGAAACATAAACTATATGGTTGTGTTACTCCGGCTGTACAGGCTACTGTACAAAATAATATTGTTGATATCACTATTAACTCTCCGGGACTTTCGGCTCCTAACGATTGTAACTCGGCTGACGGTGCTATAGACGTTGTTATCAATCCGGCAACAAGTGCCTCCGGATATGATTTCCACTGGTATAGAGGTTTTACAGTTACTGCTTCCAGCGTTGAGATCACGGCTAATGTTGTTAGTACTTCTTCAACCTCCAACATCTCTTTATTAAAATATGGACAATATGTAGTGGAGATCACCAACCGGGATACAGGCTGTAAAAAGGAATTTCCTATTTACTTGCCATTCCTTAATGGGCACATCCTTTCCCCCTTCTCGCAAACAGATATTACAACATGTGTTCCTGGTATAGGAGGAAGCATTACCGCGGAATTGAAACCGACATCGGGGTTTACAGATGCCAACTACATCGTTGAATATTTTGAAGGAAGTGTGGATCCGGAAACTGCACCCGGAACGGGTACACCGGTAACATCGGTAAACCCGAGCCCCAATGCAGGGAACTACCTGTTCGATTCGAATGGTCCTTTCAATACGGTAATTAAGTATTATACCATGGTAGCAACAGCAGCCGCTGGAACAGGATCGCTGCAGGGCTGTCGTGCTTCAGCAACGTTTGTCATCAAGCAAACTGTATCAGATCCTGTTATTGATGCATCCACTACTGCCGCATCTCTCACGGAGAACAAATATTGCAAGACCTCTGTCGTGGGCAATATGGGAAGTGGATCAATCACACTCGCGCTCGGCTCTGGAAGTGTTGCAACAGATTATGATTATGCATGGACATCTTCAACCGATGCGTCTTTTACAGCCAATACACAGAACATCAGTAATCTTAAACCAGGTGAATATACAGTTGTAGTAACTGACAACGGTGGTGTAAATGCCGGCTGCTTTACAAACAACACCTTTACGATATTGGATAACCCGATGGATCTTACTGTGAACCTGGCCAATGGTGATATGACTTTCACCCAACTGACCCAATGTGGTCCGGATGGAGTCACAGCATTGACACAGGGAACCGCTGCATTCCAACGCATCGTGGTAGATGGAACTACTAATATTACTTCTCCATTCACGGGTTATATTTTCGATTGGAGAAAGATCGATAACAGTGTAGTAGCAGACAATGATGCTATACCAAGTGATATTGGCAATCTTCCTGCCGGAGATTTTTACGTAACGGCCACAGACAACACCAGTCACTGCGATGTTACCGCAAGCTTCACCATTACGGATGAAACATTGAACTCCATTACAGTTGACTTATTGAGTTTCGTTGTTCCTTCAAAGTGTTTAAAACCTGCAAATGTATTAGGACAGTTGGAAGTAGAAGCGAGCGGATTGCCGGGCACCTCTTATACATATAACTGGTTCTTGGGGAAGACAACTACCACAGCATTGCCGGCAGCCAATGTCACAGGACAGGATAGCAACGGAAACCCTGGAAATATAGCACAGACTATCAATCCTGGATTCTTTACTGTACAAGTCGAGAATAATACCTCACACTGTAAGGTGAAGGATACTTATCAATTATCACAAGATACAGCAGTAGTTACGATGACTGCTTCCGCAAGTCCGCTTACTTACTGCGTAAATCCTGATGGTACGACTTATGCGATCATCACTTCGCCCAGCCCGGATGACTACGACTATAAATGGTATATTGGAACAACTGTAAAAGCTAGCCCTGACTATACCGGCAAGCTGGTAACAGGTCTTGTTCAAAACACTTACCTGATTGTTGCTACCGATAAGACAGACGTTGTTTGTACGGTTTCTGACACAGTAGTGGTTGACGACATGCGGATATATCCTGTTGTGACCGCACAGGCAGTCAGCCCTCGCACCAACTGCGATATTATAAAAGCTGACGGTGTTGCATCGGCATCTGTCGGTGGAAATGTAGTTGACTACTCGTTTGACTGGTATGGTAAAACTATTACACCGCCACCATTTGGCACCGGCCCGCAGGTAGGCGATCTTCGTGACAGCACGTATACCGTTGTTGCCAGCGATCTGGTAACCGGATGTTCTGATACAACGCAAGTAACGATTGATTTTGCTCCAATAGGTATCGAACAACCTACAATTGAAGTGGTCTCGAACGTAACAAGCTGTGTGGAAGATAACGGTATATTACAGGCATCTGTAAACGGCAATACTACCGACTACATTTTCGAATGGTATATTGGTCCGGTCGTAAAAGCTTCGCCTGATTTTGTAGGCGCATACTACGACAGCCTTGCCGTAGGCATTTATACCGTACGGGCAACCAGCAAGATCACCGGATGCGTGTCTGACCCTGTGAGTGACGAGATCATCTCGGCCCCTACCATCCCTCAGTTTGAAATTGCAGCATTGCCTGCAAGCTGCGAAGGAGAAGATGGTCAGATTATACTAACCGTTACAAACAGCGTAGATATTGATGAGATCATCTGGGAATCTGCCAATGGAACGGTTATCGGTGACCCTATTTTGAACGGCATACCGGCTGGTCATTATAAAGTAACCGTTATCACACAGATGGGTTGTCAATCATCACAAGAGATTGATGTGATTAACGATATACATCCTTACAACGGTATATCCAGAAACGGTGATGGCAAGAACGATATATTCTACATCAACTGTATCGCGGACTTCCCGAACAACATTGTAAAAGTATTTAACCGTGCAGGCACACTGGTGTATGAACACGAAGGTTATAACAACATCGATATCTTCTTTGACGGTAGGTCAAACAAGGGTATCAGTATGATGGGCACCAACCTTCCTGATGGTACATACTTCTATATCATTGACAAACGGGATGGTTCCAAGCCAATGGCCGGTTACCTGGAAATTGTTAACTAACTTTAGCACCCATACCAATGACCACTACGCTTAAGCGCATTTTTTCAACTACGTTGCTGCTACTGAGTATTGCCATAGCAAGTTATGCACAGCAGTATCCGGTCTTTACACAGTATTATTTTAACGAACTGGTGATAAACCCTGCCTATGCAGGTGCTCACGTAAAGTTTAGCGCAACAGCTATGTATCGCAATCAGTGGGTTAACTTTCCGGGCGCGCCCAGAACATTTAACTTCAGTGCACACTCCGCATTTGCCAGGAACAAAGTAGGTTTAGGTATCATGTTCGACCACGATGAGATTGGTAGTTATAGCAACAACCATATCTACCTGAATTACGCTTACAAGATTCACTTCCCGAATGCAACACTGGCCATGGGTTTGCAAGCAGGCGTAAACCTGCTGGGTGCCGACTATAGCAAGCTCGATCTTCAGAACCCAACAGATGCTTCTTTCTACAGCATCTCGAACCAGGTAAAGCCTAACTTCGGGGCTGGTGTTTTTTATAGCAAGAAGAATTTTTTCCTCGGTTTTTCTGTCCCTTTCATTTTGAATAACCAGGTAGCCAGCTCGGTGGAAAGTCTTTTGGGAGGAATAAAGGAAGCACGTTATTACTTCTTACGAGGTGGTGCCGTATTTCCGTTGGATAGAATGGATAAAGTAAAGATCAATCCATCGTTCCTCGTCCGCACGCAGGAAGGACAGCCTTTGAGCTTCGACATTAATACGGCCTTTATATTTTACGATGTGTTTAGCCTTGGAGGCTCCTATCGTTTGGGAGATGCCTTTATCACATACATTGATCTGAAGCTCACCGAGAAGCTTCACTTTGGTTACTCGTACGATTGGACTCGTTCAGATCTGAATAATTTTTCCAACGGTACACATGAGTTTATGCTGAACTTCCGGTCGATATTCAGAGGTATTCATAAAAATCCTGAATGTCCTCAGTACTATAATTACCGCTAACGAGCTATAAATAAAAAATCCCCGGTTCTTCCGGGGATTTTTTATTGACATCTACTTTTATCAGTTCATTTCAGAAGAGCTTCGCTTCCATTACTATATCTCTGTTCACCTGGTAAAATTCCTTATGAATGTTGAAAGGTGGTTCACCGTTTAGCTCCTTGTTCACGTACGAGCCGTCTTCCTTCATAATGTAAGCGTTTACGTTATCCTTCAAATTGTAACGAAGATTGTTGATTGCCTGCTTCCTGAGAAAATCATCATCCAATAAGAACAGTGATTCAATTCTGCGATCAAAGCTTCGCACCATGGCATCAGCACTTCCAATATATACTTTAGGGTTGCCCGCATTATGAAAATAATATATACGGGAGTGTTCCAAATATTCACCGACAATCGAAATTACCTCTATATTTTCGCTAAGACCTCGCCTTCCTGGTCGCAGGCAGCACATGCCTCGCACAATCAGCTTTATGGTTACACCAGCTTGCGATGCGAGGTATAGTTCGTCAATCAATTCTTTATCCTGGAATGAGTTAAGCTTGATCACAATACCTGCCGGTATACCGTTGCGGGCATTTTCCGCTTCGCGTTTTACCAGGTTGCAAAGCTGTATGCGCATATCACGTGGTGATGTGATCAGATTCCGGTAAGTAGAAGGCTGTGAGTGCCCGGTTATTACGTTGAAGAACTCCGACACATCGTTGGCATAAATTTCTTTCGTTGTGAGCAAGCCGATATCAACATAAAGCCTTGAAGTGCTTTCGTTATAGTTGCCGCTTGACAAATGTACATAGCGGTATACCTTATCATCTTCTTCTTTCCGAACGATGAGCAACAGCTTGGTATGCGTCTTTAAACTGCTCACACCATAGATCACAAAGCAACCCGCTTTCTGCAGACGCTGTGCTTCACGAAGATTGTTCTCTTCATCAAAGCGTGCCTTCACTTCAAACAACACGGACACGTGCTTGCCATTTTCTGCGGCCCGCAACAATGCAGACGTTACACGCGACTCTTTCGCTACGCGATAGATGGTAATCTTGATGGAAAGTACATACGGATCGTCAGCAGCCTTCTCCAGTAATTCGAGCACAGGCTCCATGGAGTTATAGGGATGATGCAAGAGTATATCACGCTCTTTCAAAACCTCAAACAGGTCACGGCTTCCCTGCTCAGGAAAATTTAACGGCTTGATCGGCGCCGAAGGCTGGAATCGCTTACTCTTGAATTCTTTGTGACCGATAATTTGCATGAGGCCGTTAAACTCTAACATGCTTTCTTTCGGAACATAGAAGATGTTGTGTTCGTCAAGATCCCACTGAATTTTCAGCAAGCGCATCATCCAGGGATCCGGATTTTCTTCCACATCCAATCTCACTACACGACCTGTTCTTCGCGTCTTCAATTTACGCTTGAGGTCTTCCAGAAAGTTTGATTCTATATCCTCACTTTCTTCCAGCGTAAAGTCACCGTTTCGATTGATGCGGAAAAGATTAGTACTGGATATTTCAATATTGCGGAAGAGGTTGTGGATGTTATTCCGGATAATCTCTTCGATGGGAATAAACAATATCTTGTCTTCGCTGCTCAGCTCATAGAACCGCGGCAGGTTTTGCGGCACCTGTATAAATGATACGCGCTGCTGGTTCTGAGCATCTGATGTATTTTTGGTTACCACACCAAACATCAACCGGTTATTCATTAAGGTTGGAAAGGTGTGATAATTATCGAACACCATCGGTGTGAGCATTGGAAAAACAATGCTGTTGAAATAGTCATTCACCTTATGTGTATTCTCAACGGACAGCTCGCTATATTTTGCGATCACAAAACCATTTTCCGGAAACAGCGGCTTCAGATTATTCACAAAGTAATCGTTCTGATCATTGAAGAACTTTTGAGTCTCTGTCAATAACAACTTTCGAAAAGGCTCTTCGCGAAGGCCGTTATAATCAAAACGCTCCTTGTTGTAGTCAAGGTAATTGTACAAGCTGCCCAACCGGATCGTACAGAACTCATCGAGGTTGGAAGCTGTAATAGAAAGAAATTTCAGGCGATCAAATATACTTCTATCCGTATGTTTCGCCTGATCTAATACGCGGTAATTAAATTTCAGCCAGCTCAGGTCACGGCTAATGTAATTACTCTCGTCAATCTGTTGTGATATCCTATCTGTAGAAATCTGTAACTCGTCCATGTCAGCAAAGTAAAAAGTTAACCTTATCCGCTAACCATTACCTGCAGTGACACAGTTAATCCGAACGGATAAGCGATTAACGACTTATCAAATTATTAAATATCAATGCGCGCATACTTGGCATTCCTCTCAATGAAGTCTCTTCGCGGAGCTACTTCATCGCCCATCAGCATGGAGAACAAGTGATCTGCTTCTGCAGCAGATTCGATGCTCACCTGCTTCAGTGAACGCTTGCTTGGATCCATTGTGGTGGTCCACAATTGTTCAGGATTCATTTCACCTAAACCTTTGTAACGCTGCACGTTCACAGAATCTTCTTTACCTCCACTGATCTCCGCTACAATCGCGGCACGTTCTTCCTCTGTCCAGCAGTAACGTTCTTCTTTTCCTTTTTTCACCAGGTATAGCGGGGGAAGTGCTATATATACATAACCATTCTCAATCAAGTCTTTCATGTACCGGAAAAAGAATGTGAGAATCAGCGTGCGAATGTGACTACCATCTACATCGGCATCGGTCATGATAATAATCTTGTGATAACGAAGCTTGGTCATGTTCAGCGCTTTGTCGTCTTCCGGTGTACCGAAGCTCACCCCCAACGCTGTGATCATGTTCTTGATCTCTTCGTTCTCGTAGATTTTATGCTCCTGGGCTTTCTCCACATTGAGAATCTTACCTCTCAGCGGAAGGATCGCCTGGAAATTGCGGTCTCTGCCTTGCTTCGCAGAACCACCCGCGGAATCACCCTCTACGAGATAGAGTTCGCATATCGATGGATCGGCACTTGAACAGTCGGCCAGTTTACCCGGAAGACCGGTACCGGAAAGTACATTTTTACGTTGCACCATCTCGCGTGCCTTACGCGCTGCGTGACGGGCCTGTGCAGCCAATATAACCTTGTTTACAATCAGCTTCGCTTCGCGGGGATGCTCTTCCAGGTAATATTGCAATACCTCACCCACAGCCTGGTCTACTGCGCCCATGGCATCTGAGTTACCGAGCTTGGTTTTGGTTTGTCCTTCGAACTGAGGTTCCGCTACTTTTACAGAGATCACCGCGGTTAAACCTTCACGGAAGTCATCGCCGCTGATATCGATCTTTACTTTCTCCAGCAACCCTGATTTATCGGCATAGGTCTTCAGCGTTCTGGTTAATGCTCTGCGGAAACCGGCTACGTGTGTACCACCTTCGTGTGTATTGATGTTGTTCACATACGACACCAGATTCTCACTGAAAGATGTATTATAGCTCAACGCTACCTGGATAGGTATTTCGCCTTTATCATTTTCAATATATATCGGGGCCGGTATAAGCTTCTCGCGTGTTGAATCAATGTAATCTACAAACTCGCGCAAGCCACCTTCGGAAAAGAAGGTCTCTCCTTTTACTTCGCCTTTTTCGTCTTTATCACGAAGGTCTTTCAGATTGATGCGTATACCCGGATTGAGGAATGCCAGTTCGCGTAAGCGTGAAGCAATGGTTTCGTAGTTGTATTCCCAATTGGTAAATATTTGTTTATCCGGAAGGAAATGTACCGTTGTGCCGCGTTCGGATGATTCGCCTGTAACATGCACAGGGTATTTCGGATTACCACGTTCGTATTCCTGTTCAAATATCTTTCCGTCACGTTTTACAGTAACGTGCAACATTTCTGACAAAGCATTTACGCAGGATACACCCACACCGTGAAGACCACCGGAAACTTTATAAGTATTCTTATCGAACTTTCCACCTGCATGCAATACGGTGAGCACAACTTCCAGTGCCGAGCGTTTTTCTTTCTCGTGCATGTCGGTAGGAATACCACGGCCGTTATCTTCTACGGCAATTGAATTGTCTTCATTTACGATAACATTAATCGTATCGCAGTAACCGGCAAGCGCTTCGTCAATCGAGTTGTCAACAACTTCCCATACCAGGTGGTGAAGTCCTTTTATACCTACATCACCGATGTACATGGCCGGGCGTTTCCGCACCGCTTCCAAACCTTCTAAAACCTGAATATTACTGGCTGAATAATCAGCTGGAACTTTCGCTTTCTCTTCGCTCATTGTCAATTTTTGAAACCGTCAAAAATAAGTTTTTTTGCCTGCCACACCGCATCTTTTCAGAAAAAAAACAGCTTATTTTTCACTATAAAACCACCTCAAAATGGGGTCTTAAAGTCATACATGAGGTGTTTGTTTGTAATGAATTGAACGCACTAAAAAACATTGCATCACAACCTGCTATCGCATGCATTTTTATTTCGCAAAAACACGTGTAGTCTGTTTATGATAACAGGAAAAAGAAGGGCTGAAGTTCCTGTCCTGATCAGCAAAAAGCAATGACAAAACTGTCGATGTTCAGCGACATTACTTGTCCTTGCCATTCTCTGCAAGCAATATGGCTTTACCCTGCGCGAGTTCTTCTTTTTGTTTGGCCGATACGGTAGGATATTCGATCGTCAGTTTTTCAAACTGCTCATAGATCACAGAAGCAATTGCCAACCGTGCAAACCACTTGTCATCAGCTGGTATAACAAACCACGGTGCATAGTCTTGTGATGTTTCCTGCAACGCCTGCTCGTATGCCCGCTGATATTCGTCCCAATGTGCACGCTCTTTTATATCGGCAAAAGAAAACTTCCAGTTCTTACTGGGATTATCGATGCGCTCGAGGAATCTCTTCTTCTGCTCTTTCTTAGAAACATGCAGGAAGAACTTTAATATAATGGTTCCGTTCTGAAACAGGTTCTTTTCGAACCGGTTGATTTGCTTTAACCGCTGCTCCCAGAAACGCTCATCTATATCTTTGGTTGAATAAATACCGGGAAGATTTTCATTAAGTATATATTCCGGATGAACGCGCGTAATCAATACGTTTTCGTAATGCGATCGGTTATGAATAGCGATCTCTCCACGTGCCGGCAATGCCAGTGTGTGGCGCCAGAGATAATCGTGATCCAACTCCTGCGATGTTGGTGTTTTAAAGCTGTGCACTTTTACTCCGGTAGGATTAAGGCCGGAGAGTATATGTTTGATTGTGCTGTCCTTTCCCGCTGCATCCATGGCCTGCAAAACAATCAGCACACTATAGCGGTTGTGTGCATATAGTTTATCCTGCATCACCGCGAGGTGCTCAAGTCCTTCCTGCAATAATTGCTGAGCTTCTTCCTTGGTAAGCACGGTTCCTTTATAGGACGTTTCATATTCAGCCAGGCTTATTTTCTTGCCTGGCTTAACCAACATCTTCTTCAGTTGTAAAGCAACTTCCTCGGATACCATAGAGTGACTTACAGGTTAATAAAATGAAATGAGACGATTCGTAAAGGGCGTTCGCCGTTATGCTAAAATTGGCGAGAGCGAAGCAACACCAGTGTACAAGCTTCTGTTGCCTCTATACCCTGGTCTTCCGCAAGCTTTTCAAACTCCTCGTTCTCTGTGCCCGGATTAAAGATAATGCGCTTTGGCTTGAGACTCAAAATATATTCGTACCATTCCGGTTGATGTTGGGGGCCGATATAGAGTGTAACGGTATCAACACCTTCAATGGCTGGTTTCTTCCGGATATCCAGAATTTCACGGCCTGCTACTTCTCCTGTTTTAATGCTGATCGGCACAATCTCGTGATTATACTCCGTAAGCATGGATGCAGCCAGGTAGGCGTATCGCGCCGGATTATTCGTGGCTCCTACAATAACGGTCTTCTTACTCATCTTTGCCTGAAATGTTATCGTTCTTTGAATATATACCCATCTTCACGGCAACAGCTTCTGCACAACGCTCTCCATCCATAGCCGCTGAAACAATTCCCCCTGCATACCCGGCTCCTTCTCCACAGGGAAAAAGATTCTTTATCTGCGGATGCTCCAGCGTTTCCTTGTCTCGTGGTATCTTGACCGGCGATGACGTGCGACTCTCCACGCCTACAATCTGGGCCTCGTTGGTCATATAACCTTTCATCTTACTGCCAAAGTTCCGGAAGCCCTGTTGCAGGGCCTGCGCAACCTTTACCGGAAGCACTTCGCGCATTTCCACCGAAGCAAGTCCGGGTTGGTAAGACGTTTCCGGTAATGACGGTGATACTTTCTTCTCTACAAAATCAACCAGTCTTTGAGCCGGAGCCAGTTGTGTGTTACCTGCAATTTTGCAAGCTTGTTGCTCTACTACAGATTGAAAAACCATGCCAGCCAACGGTCCGTATTTCGCATAGTCTTTAAAATCATTTTCATCTACTGCTACTACAATTCCGGAGTTGGCAAACTTTGAATCTCTTCGCGAAGGACTCATGCCATTTACAACCACTTCGCCAGGCGCAGTAGCTGCAGGTACAATAAATCCTCCCGGACACATGCAGAATGAAAAAACACCCCGATCCTTTCCATCGATCATTGCCTGGTGAACCAGCGCGTATGACGATGCAGGCAAGTACGGTCCGCGATCAATAGCGCAGTGGTATTGTATCCGATCAATCAACTGCTGCGGATGCTCCACGCGTACCCCTAGCGCAAAAGGTTTTGCTTCGATAAGAATGTTTTTATTGTGAAGGAGGTGAAATATATCCCGTGCGGAGTGGCCTGTAGCCAGTATAATGGCTTCGCCTTCTATTACGTCACCGTGTTGCAGCACAACACCGCGAACGCTGTTCTCTTTCACTACAAGATCAGTTACCCGCGTATCGAAATGTACTTCACCTCCTGCATCGATGATGCTTTGCCGCAGGGCTGCAACCAGCTTGGGGAGTTTGTTAGTACCTATATGCGGGTGTGCATCAAAGAGTATATCTTCTTTGGCGCCATGCGCTACCATGATTTCCAGTATCCTTCGTATATCGCCCCGTTTCTTGGAGCGGGTATATAATTTACCATCGGAGTAAGTGCCGGCACCTCCTTCCCCGAAGCAATAGTTTGAATCGGGATTAACAATATGATCTTTGTTGATAGCCGCCAGATCTCTTCGCCTGGCTTGCACATCGCTTCCACGCTCCAGTACGATCGGCTTGAGGCCGAGCTCTATCAATCGCAAGGCTGCAAATAATCCTGCCGGGCCGCTTCCTACCACAATAACACGTCTTTGTGTATGCACATCGTTGTAGCGCGGTATATACCGATCATGTGATTTTCTCTCGGAGGGATCAAGCAATTCGCATTGCACCCGCACCACAACGTGTTTTGAACGGGCATCGATCGAACGCTTTACGGGCTGCACATATACACTGCCATCTTTCTTTAAGCCAAGTTTCTTGTATAGCAATGTTTCGAACTGTGCTTCGTCAAATGCTTCCTGGGGGGTGAGAACTAATTCTACAGTCTTCATGCATGGGAAGGTTTTTATCCTTCAATGAGGCAAATATAGTGAAAGGATAAGTTTAGGTTCAGCGTTTTGAAGTTTCAGGTTCAAGGTTTCAGGTTCAACGTTTACCGGAAGGAAAATACGTTGCCAAAATTGAGGCCGAAGTGGAATGATGTTGAGAACTTGGATTGATTGAGGTCGGAGAAGTAGCTCGCATAGGTGGGATCTACATCGAAATTGCGATAGCCTATATCCAGCGATGCAAAGGTATCGATGGTGAATCCTCCACTATTGTTTTTTCGCATGACGCGATAGCCCAGCAAGGGGCCCCACTCGATGCGCTGCTCAATGGAGTTAAAAGTAAATACATTGTCAGGGTTCTGATTGATGGCCTGGTTTACAAAGTGGCCGAGGTTGGTAAACCTGATCTCATGACCAAAATACCACATACCCGCTTTCAACGGATTATAAAATTTTTGCTTGATGCTGATACTATACCCGCGCTGAAATTGTTTGCCGGGCGCTATGCTGAGATCGGCACGGAAAAACGGATCGCGTACACCCACAAATTCAAATTCGTGCCCAAGTCGCTCCTGTAAATAGAATTCTACCCCCAGCGGTAGTCTTCCTACTGCCATCCATATCGGGTTGGTGCTCATGATCACACCGTGATATTCATTTCCCTTCTCACGGAAATATATGAAGCCCCGCTGCTGTACCTTTGTTTTGTGTGTGCTTTTGGTGGCGAGCTGTACAATCTCTTTTCCAAGTTTCTTGTCGTCATAGAACGGGCGATAGTAGCCGGAGAGTCTTCCATCGGTTTCGTATATCTCCCAGGTGCCGGTTTTCAGATCGCCATCATACGAGCCTTTCGTCTGCAGTGTTCCATTGGGATAATAGCCGCGATAGGTGCCTTTATCATTTACATATTCGCATTCGCCTTCTTTTTTGCCATCTTCATAGTAAAACATCCAGGTGCCCTGGCGTTTACTGTCTTTCATCATGCCTTTGGTTTTCAGCTTACCGCTGGGATAGTATTCGCGAAACTCACCGGAGCCTTGCACAAAGGTCACTTCACTTTTTACCGAGCCATTTGGGTTTAATGTTTTCCAGTAGCCATTCTTCTTGCCTTCTACATATTCACCAGTCGCGCGAATGGAACCATCTTCAAAATAGTAATCCCATTTGCCTACGGGAACATCATTTACATATTTACCTTTGGATGAAATTTTACCCGATGGAAAGTACGTTACCCATTCACCATTCTTCTTGCCTCCTTCATAATCACCTTCACTTTCAATGGTACCATCTTCTATCATGAAACGCCAGTGACCCGTATTCTTGCTGCCCATGCGAGGACCTTCTCCCAATATCTTTCCCGAATGGAAATACTCGGTATACCTGCCGAAGTCGTCTGTGTAATCGATCTCTCCTTTCAGGGTTCCATCTTCAAAGTAATTTTTCCATAAACCTGAGCGTTTGCCATCTTTATACTCTCCTACTTCTTTTACCTGACCATTCTCATAATATGACTTCCACTCGCCCTGACGATCTTTTCCATAGATAATGCCTTCCATACTTTTCTGGCCACTTTCGTAGTAATACTCCCACATGCCGTAGTTAGCACTTTTGAAAAGTATACCGCGCATTTTGAGCTTGCCGGTTTCGTAGTAGAATTCCCATACACCGGTAGTTTCGTTGTTCTCAAACTGTCCTTTGGATTCGATGTTGCCGTTGAGGTAATATGAAATATACTTGCCGTGGGCAATGTTGCGGATAGTGTCCTTTACCTGGTAAATCTCTTTGATATTCTTTTTCCTGGCGTCATGATAGGTTTGCCGCGTAAAGCCCTGGCCGGCAAGGTGCAGTATACCCACCGGAAACAGAAAGAACAGGAAGAAGAGTTTTTTCACAAACAGGCGCCAAGTCAAACCTTCCTCAAAGATACATATTTATTGTTTCCCGCAGATTACGCAGGGGAACCGTTATCCGTTACAAGTTATTCGTGCATAGCCTGATAACTATTAACCTGTAACGGATAACGGTAGCAGTGCCTGAAGCTACTCATGCGACCGGAACACCACGAGGTCGGTTTCATTCGTATCGCCGTTGAACATGCGGGCCTGGTAGTATATTTTAGAGAAGGGTGGTACTGTGCGGGTAAGCCATACGTTGCCGCCAATCACACTGTCGTGGCCGATGGTTGTTTCACCGCCAAGAATGGTGGCACCGGCATAGACAATCACATTGTCTTCGAGTGTTGGGTGGCGTTTGCGCGAAGCATCTTCCTTGTTTACGCTCAACGCTCCGAGTGTTACACCCTGGTATATTTTTACATGATTGCCGATCACCGTAGTCTCACCAATCACCACACCGGTTCCGTGGTCGATACAAAAATTTCTGCCGATGGTTGCTGCCGGATGTATATCAATGCCGGTTTTGCTGTGCGCATGCTCGGTGATGATACGTGGTATCTCTTTGATGCCTTGCATTAACAATTGATGCGCCAGGCGATAGGCTGCAATGGCATAGAAACCGGGATAGGTACGAATCACCTCACTCTTGCTTTTAGCAGCCGGGTCACCCTCATACATCGCCGTAACGTCTTCTTCAATCATGGTATAGATTGCCGGCAGTGCTTCAAAAAAATCACTTGCCTGTTTGGAAGCGTTGCTGCTGCCCGCACCGCCGTTGTTGCGCAGAAGTTTTTCCAGATCGCGTTGAAGCTTGTGCATCAAGCCGGTAAACTCTTCCTCAGTTAAATGCGCCAGTTGCGTGAAGTCTGCAAAGAGTGCTCCCAACAGTTCAACAAAAAAGTGCGATACATCTGCCGGTGCGGGGCAGGTAGGACATACCTGGTGTGACTGGTACAGCTTCTGCAGAAATGATTTATCCATACGTGGTGGTGGTAAGTGGGCGGTATTCCGCTGCCCTTATAACGCGTTTTAGAAAATTTAGATTTCCGCATCGCGCAACTGCGCTGTTAAGATGCCATTCTTTTTTTAGCCTCTATGCACCAGAGCAGTTCACTTATAAAATTACGGGCACGCTTGTCAAGCGCTTCTTTGTCTTTGGGATGACCTTGTTCGTCCAGCAGCTCTGCCACTTTAGGCATCGGGCACATAGCCGGTACGGTCCACGCGCGAATCTTCCATAACGTAAATTGCAGCGAAGTGATCACTTGCGTTCCGCCAAAGCTTCCATCCGATACGGTTGATATAGCAATAGGCTTACGATACCAGTCCTTGTATAACAGATCAGTAACATTCTTGATGCTTGCCGGATAGCCTCCGTTGTATTCCGGTGTAACGATAATCACACCATCTGACTTTCTGATTTTATCGGCAAACTCCAGTGTTTCAGGCAATGGATTTTGCTGATGCTCCAATCGCTCATTGAAGAGTGGAAATTGATATTCGTTGAGATCGAGAATCTCAACATCAGCCAGGTTATTTTCCTTCAGGTAATTCTGAAAATATAGCGCTACGCGATGGCTCTGGCGCCCCGTACGAACACTGGCTGATATAATGGAAATATGTGGCATAGTTTATTCCAAATGGTTAGCAAAAACAAAGAAGTTAAATTTTGAGATTAAAAGAAAGTCTATTCGATCCGTTGCACAGTATACGATCGGTTGTTGAACGTAAAAGAATCCTTTACTTTCAATCCCAGCAACTTTGCCCCTATAGGTGATGCCGGTGAGATTGCATAGAAAGATTCATCGCCCAGCTTGAGCAGGCCTGCGCTGATGGAAATATAAAAGTTACCCTGATTGGTTGTTACCAGACAGCCGGTTTGAACGGTATCTGTCTGCACAACGGTTTCAATCTGACTGATCGTCTGTTTCAGTTTTATAGTTTCTTCGAGTTGCATGCTATATTTCTCCATTTCCAATTGCATCATGGAGCGGCCCGTTTCATATTTATCACCTGCACTGCTTTTGGTTTCTTCATTGGCAGATATTTGTAAGGATTCAATGGCTTTCTGTGCAGCAACAATACGTTCATCACAGTAAGCATGGCATAGTTTGTACAATTTTACTTTACGTTCACTCATACAATAAATACAGGCTTTACTTATCCTTTAATGGCTGTTACTTCAATTTCGATTAAATAGTCGGGATCAATCAATGCGCTGATCTCGATCATGGATGTAGCCGGTTTAATATTGGCAAAGAACTCACCATGCGCCTTGCCGATGGCTTCCCACTGCGAGATATCAGTAACAAACATGCGCGTGCGTACTACATCCTGCAGACTGAAACCGGCTTGCTGCAAAACTTTATCGATCTTGTTGAGAATGAAACGTGTCTGTTCATAAAAATCTCCTTTGCCTACTACACCGTTCTCATCCGTAGCTACTGTTCCGGATATTTCCAGGTGATTGCCGACTTGCACTGCACGCGAGTAGCCAACAATGTCTTCCCATTTGGCACTAGAAGAATAAATTTTTCGTTGCATGATGTGGAGTTGTATTTTTGAAATAGATGAGCAAGTTAACGAACGAAGAGTATAAACGGTATAGTCGCCACCTTGTGTTGCAGGAATTTGGGTTGGAGAATCAATTGAAACTTAAAAACGCAAGCGTACTGGTGGTGGGAGCCGGCGGACTTGGAGCTCCTGCCCTGCTCTATCTTGCTGCTGCCGGTGTCGGCACGATTGGTATTATCGATGCCGATACAATCGATCTCTCCAATCTTCAACGACAAGTACTCTACACCGAAGGCGATGTTGGCAAACCCAAAGCACATACCGCTGCCGAACGACTACGGGCACTCAACTCATCGATACAACTCATAGCCTATGCAACGACACTCACATCTGCGAATGCGCTGGATATAGTAAAGGATTATGATGTAGTGCTGGATGGCACTGATAATTTTCCCACACGCTATCTCATTAACGATGCGTGTGTTCTGCTCAACAAGCCTTTTGTATATGCATCCATCCTGCGGTTCGAAGGGCAGATTGCTGTCTTTAACTATAAAAAGCGCGATGGAAATTTCAGCACGAATTACCGCGACCTTTTTCCAACACCTCCCGATCCTGCCAGTACTCCGAATTGTGAACAGGCCGGAGTGCTCGGTGTGTTGCCTGGCATGATCGGATCCATGCAGGCAAACGAGGTGATCAAAATCATTACAGGCATAGGCGAACTATTGGTTGACCGGCTGTTGTTGCTGGATAGCAGCACGCTGGAGCAGCATATCGTTACACTACCCAACCGCCAGGCGCGTGCTACGATAAAACATTTGGTGGATTATGATGAATTTTGTGGTTTAAATGGCAGGAAAAATAAATCTTTGAAGCTTAATCACGAGAATACAATGAAAGAAGTAACAGTACAGGAGTTGAAAGAATTGATCGACTCTCAGGCAGATTTTCAATTGATCGATGTACGCGAGCCACATGAATTTGATATCTGTAACCTGGATGGTGAACTGATACCGCAGGCCGAGATACCGCATAGCATTGACAGAATATCAAAAGATAAAAAAGTAGTGGTGCATTGCCGCAGCGGTGCCCGCAGTGGCAACATGGTGCAATGGCTGGAGAAAAACCACGGTTTTACAAATCTTTACAATTTGAAGGGCGGCATTTTAGCGTGGGCACGCGAAATCGATCCTTCCATGCCTACATATTAGCCGTTATCGGTTACAGGGTTAATTGTTGCAATACTCTTTACCAATAACGAATAACGACTAGCAGCTCACCGCTAGTTCTCAAGCGCTCCATCATCCACCCAGCAGGCAATCAGATCGATCTGATATTGTTCCAGGCTTCCATTGAAGGGCATGCTTCGATCTTGCGTGTACAGTTTAATGCGGCTGGCCAGCGATTTTGCTTTGTCATAATTACGAAGATCGGCACGCGATATACCGTTGTGGCAGCCGGTAATGGCGCACGATGCCGACATGATGGGACGTATATCATTCGTCCAGCTTACATTTGTGGTACCGCGCGGTATGGTTATGTTCAGGGCGATGGTGCATCCATTGATATCTTTTACTTCTGCGATGTGCTTGCCATTGGACAGACCGGTAAATACATTGTTGCTGGCAAATGCACTGCCATCCATGCTATAGGTATAGGGCGGATTGCCATCGGCTACTGTAATAGTAGCCGACCCGTTGTTGGCAAGACAGAGATTATCCTCTGCAACATCCAGGGTGAATGACAAATCATTGGCACTAATCATCACATTGTTTACGGCCATATTGCAGCCGTTGGCATCGGTCACCTGTATACTATATATACCGGCTTTCAGGCTTGTAAATGCAGACGATACCTGCTCAACACTATTCAACCAGAAAGTATAAGGCTGCTTTCCTCCTGCCGCGGTAACATGTATGCTTCCATCGGCAGAACTGCAACTGGTGGCCGGTGTAACAGAATTTACTTCCAGTGTTAAGCCCGCTACACTGCAGTCGACTGCTCTGTTCAGATCATGATTAACACAGGCGCCCGTGTAAAAACCAAGCACACAAAAAAGTAAAACGTTTCTCATACAGGAATTATAGTATCCGGTCAGTAGCCTGAAACAAAAATAAAGGATTAACCTGTAAGCCTGGTAAAATGTAGTGTTATGCCTGCCTGCTAAAAAGGTGTTTCATCGTCACCGGCAGGTGGTGGCGGAGGAAGCTGTGGCGCATCATCGGAGTTGAACGAATTGAGGCGACTCTCGCGTGTAACCATTCCCGAGAACGGATTGTCGTATGAGCCCGGGCCATCGAGGTCTCCGAACTTGGTATATTTACCAATAAATTTAAGTTTCACGTTAGCCGTAGAACCGTTACGGTGCTTGGCGATAATTACTTCACCGGTTCCCTGTGTCGGCATACCATCCTCATCCACTGTAATTTTATAGTATTCCGGACGATATAAGAACATTACGATATCGGCATCCTGTTCGATAGATCCCGATTCACGCAAGTCAGAAAGCTGCGGGCGTTTATCTCCTCCACGCGTTTCCACACTACGACTCAACTGCGACAGGGCCAGCACGGGCACGTTCAATTCTTTTGCTATACCTTTCAGTGCACGCGAGATAGACGCGATCTCCTGTTCACGGTTACCGCCCTGGTCACCCTTCATCAATTGCAGGTAGTCGATCACCACGATCTGTATACCGTGCTCCGCTTTCAGCCTGCGGCATTTTGCACGAAGCTCCAGGATAGATATAGCGGGTGTATCGTCTATAAATATAGGAGCGTTGGTAAGCTTGGTGGTTTTGTGTACGAGCTGTTTCCACTCGTGATCTGCCAGGTTTCCTTTCTTGATCTTTTCACTTTCAAGTTCGGCTTCAGCTGAGATCATACGATTCACCAACTGGATCGAAGCCATCTCCAACGAAAAGATCGCTACCGGAATTTTGAAATCAACAGCAGCGTTACGCAGAGCCGAAACCACGAATGCTGTTTTACCCATACCAGGACGTGCCGCGATAATGACCAGGTCAGAACGTTGCCATCCGGACGTTACACGGTCGAGCTCGGTGAAACCACTCGGCACACCGGTGAGGCCATCCTTATGTTCCTTCAACACCTGCAATTCCTGTATGGCTCGGGCCATCAGGTTGCGCATGTTGTCGTAGTTCTTTTTCAAGTTCGATTCTGAAATTTCGAAAACAGCCTGTTCGGTTTTATCAAGCAGTTGAAATACATCGGTGGTATCTTCATACGCATCGTGCTGTATCTCAGAAGCAACCTGGATAAGCTCGCGCTTGATTGCCATCTCTACAATAACACGGGCGTGGTACTCTACGTTGGCTGCGGAGCTCACTTTAGATGTAAGCTCAGCAATATAATAGGTGCCGTTACCTTCAATGAGTTCGAGCTTACCGTTCTTGCGCAACTGGTGCACCACGGTACGCATATCTACCGGCTCTGATGATTTGAAGAGCTGAATGATGGCACTATAAATTTCTTTATGTGCATCTTTATAGAAGTGCTCAGGCTGTAAAAATTCAACGACTGCGTTAAGCGCATTTTTCTCGAGCATGAGTGCACCGAGTACGGCTTCTTCCAGATCAAGTGCCTGAGGTGGCAACTTGCCAAGACCTTCCGAAATTTCTCGCGGAAGTAATTTACTTGTTTTGCTGCCTAACCTCAGAGACGTTGATCTTCCTTGCTCCATACAGTGGTTGTTGTACGTGTTTTTTTATTAAGGGCGACAAACGTACAACCCATACCCTTTACGATCTACACAACTTATAAACAAAATACCAACAAAATAATTGTGTACAAGTTCACAGATGAAAGTAAGTCGATAACTGTGATTTACGATTCGCTAAAAATTTCCGACAATTGTCGAGTCTTGGCGGCAGGCTTTTAAAGAACAAACATTTTCCTTTATTTTAAAACCCGAATTGAGTTTAGATGCATACCCAAAAGCAGAGGATACATTTTATAGCGATCGGTGGCAGCGTTATGCATAACCTCGCCATTGCGTTAAAAGAAGCTGGTCATGACGTTAGCGGATCTGATGATGAGATCTTCGAACCTTCACGTTCTACTTTAAGTAAATATGGTTTACTTCCTGAAAAAGACGGTTGGTCTCCTGATTCAATTACTCCATCCATTGATGTAGTCATACTGGGCATGCATGCCCGCAAAGACAATCCGGAATTATTGAAAGCACAACAGCTTGGACTAAAGATCGTTTCCTTTCCGGAGTATATTACCGAGCAATCCATTGATAAACAGCGCATCGTGATTGCCGGCAGTCACGGTAAAACCACCACTACTGCTATTATCATTCACGTACTCAATTACTTCAAGCGTAAATTCGATTATGTGATCGGTGCCCGCGTACCGGGTATAGAAAAGACGGTAAAGCTTTCAGATGCTCCCATCATTGTTATAGAAGGCGATGAGTACCTGTGCTCTGCACTTGATCCTACTCCCAAGTTTATAAAGTATAACCATCACATCGGCGTTATTACCGGCATTTCGTGGGATCACGCCAATGTATTCCCTTCCGAAGAAGAGTATGTGCGCCAGTTCGATCTGTTCGCGGACAATACTCCGAAGAGCGGTATACTGATATACTGCGAGCAGGACTCCATGGCGCTGATGATTGGCAAGAAAGAGCGTGCCGATGTAGTGGAAACAACTTACAAAGGTCACTCTCACGCTTCCGACAACAACGGTCATTTCTTTTTAACAAATGGAAAGGAACGCACCCCGATCAAGATCTTCGGAAGCCATAACTTTCAGAATATCAGCGCAGCGAAAGAAGTATTGAAGAAGATCGGTATAACACAGGAGCAATTCTTTGAAGCCATCTCCAGCTTTGAAGGAGCCGCCGGTCGTCTCGAGAAAGTATTCGACAACACTTCGGCTACAGTATACAAGGATTTTGCACATGCACCTTCCAAAGTAAAAGCTACGGTGAAGGCCATGAAGGAAATATACCCTTCGCGCGACCTGGTAGCATGCCTTGAACTGCACACCTATAGTAGCCTGAATAAAAAGTTTTTACCTCAATATAAAGACAGCCTGAAAGCAGCCCAGGTACAGGTGGTATACTATAATCCTGACAAGGTAAAAGACAAAAACCTGGAACCGCTGTCGGAAGCCGATATACGTTCATCGTTCGCTTCCAATGCGATCAAGGTGTTTGTTGATCCGGGCGAGCTGCAGCAATTCCTGGAACAGCAAACGTGGAAGAACAAGAATCTGCTGATGATGAGCTCCGGTAATTTTGGAGGCATCAACATTCCGGCACTGGCGGAAAAAATATTATCCTGATACCAAACTACAACCTGCTTTCCTGAACAGGCTCTTCCCTTTCCTGTTGGGAACACTTCTACCATGAAACTGAATCTACGCAATCCCCTCTGTATTTTTGACCTCGAAACAACGGGCACGAACATTACGCAAGACCGCATTCTGGAAATCGCGGTTGTCAAGATGATGCCGAACGGCGAAATCCTTCGAAAGGCTAATGTGTTGAATCCAACGATACCCATACCGGCCGAATCTACTGTTTTTCACGGCCTTCGCGATGAAGATGTAAAAGACAAACCAACATTCAAGGAAGTAGCGAAAGACTATGCACGTTTTATGGAAGGTGCAGATCTGGCGGGTTTCAATGTGATGAAGTTTGATATACCGATGCTGGTAGAAGAGTTTCTCCGTTGCGATGTTGAATTCGACTACAGCCGCAAGAAAATCATCGATGCACAGAAAATTTTTCACCTGATGGAGAAACGCACGCTGGCAGCCGCGTATCGCTTCTATACCCATAAAGAACTGGTAAACTCCCACACTGCTGAGGCTGACACCGAAGCTACGATGGAAGTATTGCTGGCACAGATTGAACGATACGATGGTAAAGATGTGACGGACAGCCTGGAACGCAAGATTGGCGAGATCAGAAACGATGTGGATGTGCTGAGTAAATTAACGTCATCAGACCTGGTAGACCTGGCTGGTCGGATGATTCTGAATGATAAAGGTCAGGAGGTTTTCAACTTTGGCAAGCATAAGAACAAAGTAGTTACTGCGGTGTTCAAGGAAGAACCCAGTTATTACGACTGGATGATGAACGGTGACTTTCCGATGGATACCAAACGGAAACTCACCGAGATTAAACTGCGCTCCTTCCGCAAGTAATCAGTGCAACAACCCTGATTTATATTTTTTCTCTCCTGCTTTGATTTCCACCGGAAGGTGATTAGCCGCCGGTGGTATAGGGCATGAATACCCGGTATTATAGCTGCAGTACGGATTGTAGCATTGATTGAAGTCAACGATCACTTCATCGGTGGTTGGTATATGAAATTCGATATAGCGGCCTACATCATACGTTTCGTGTCCATTGGTTTCATCGGTAAACGGAATAAACAGGTAATCTTCAAATCCCGGGCGCTTCATCAGGTCGGGGCTCTGGTATACTTCCAGTTTATAGTCTTCACCATCGAGCAGAAAATATACATCGCCATATTTCACATAGTCGGGCAAGCGGTCTGTAGTGGTTTTCATTTTGAACAGCACTGGTGTTTCGTTCTTGACGAACGTTGCCTTTACCCTGTATTTCAGATCAGCCGGATAGTAATTTAGTCCTTTGAACTTTTTGCGCTCTTTCTTCTCCAGCGGCGATTTGTTGGCATCGCGAAACTCTGCTTCCTGCTTCTTCCGGTGCTCGGCAATTTCTTTCAGGGCAGTCGCTTCATCCGTCTGCGCACACAGCGTAAAAGAAAAAGCTGACACACCCAGAAGGAGTGTCAGCTTTACAAATTTGGTATAGATCATTTCGTTTAGTTCTTTTTATAGTAGGTCATTGCCTCGGGTATCCAGCCTTGCAGATCTTTGATACGTGTTTCATGCGAAGGGTGGGTTGACAAGAATTCTACAGGCTGCGAACCACCGCTCGATTCAACCATGCGCTCCCAGAATTTAGGCGCTGCATTGGGATCATATCCTGCCATCGCCATAAAAATCAAACCGATATGATCTGCTTCCGACTCGTGCTCACGACTGAACTTGAGCATGCCTACGTTAGTGCCCGCACCGATGGCCTGCATCAACAATTCTTTGCCGGCTGTAGGGTTCGCTCCCATCAATGAGCTTAAGGTGTTAAGACCATATTGAGCGATCATCTGCTGGCTCATACGCTCGCGGCCGTGATTAGCAATAGCGTGTGCTACTTCGTGACCCATTACGACAGCAACACCGGTTTCATCTTTACAAATTGGCATAATGCCGGTATAGAAAGCAACTTTACCTCCGGGCATACACCAGGCGTTTACGGTTTTAGGATCATCGATCAGGTTAAACTCCCACTGGAAACCATCCAGTTCGGCCGATGCATTGTGCTGAGCCATATACTGTTCAACCGCTTTCTGAATACGTAAGCCAACACGCTTCACCATTTGCGTTTGCTCCTGGTTCGTGGAGATGGGCCCCTTCTTTAATACCTCCTGGTATTGCTGGGTTGACATTGGTATAATTTCGGCGTTCGATACGAGACTTAATTGGTTACGGCCTGTAACGGCAACTTTAGCACAGGCATAGATAGTGAAACTAACAATTATTAAAATGACTATTTTCTTCCACATAGGGGTGAATTTATTTTGCGTCAAAAATACAAAACCACGCGACTATTGTTTTATAAATTCGTGCCAAATGTATCCATGAATGGTGAAAAAGCATTTTCAGATGATAATCTGCCCCAACTACCCGATCATCACATTCTTATTTGATACGCTGATTTTTTGCTACATTTTGAAAGCATCATTAACTTAAAATTAATTGTATATACCATGAGAATTTTTGCGATCGGCCGTAACTATGCAGAGCATATCAAAGAATTGAACAACGAGCGGCCGGATGAGCCCGTGATATTTACCAAGCCTGATACTGCGCTGCTCCGTAACAATGCTCCGTTTTATCTCCCCGATTTCTCCAACGATATTCATCATGAAGTTGAACTTGTACTTCGTATCTGTAAAGAAGGAAAGAACATTGAAGAAAGATTCGCCAATAGATACTATGATGCAATCGGTATCGGTATAGATTTTACAGCACGTGATTTACAACAGAAGGCGAAAGAGAAAGGATTGCCCTGGGATATAGCGAAAGGATTCAATGGCTCCGCCCCCATAAGCGATACGTTTTTACCGGTGAGTTCGTTTGCCGATTTGAAGAATATAAACTTCAGCTTGAAAATAGATGGACAACTCAAGCAACAAGGTAACACGAGTCTTATGCTTTTTAATTTTGATTTTATAATTTCGTATCTATCAAAATTTTTTACGCTACGCACAGGTGATTTAATTTTTACAGGCACCCCCAAAGGTGTTGGTCAGGTGAAGGTGGGTAATGTGTTATCGGCTTATATAGAAGATGAAAAATTATTGGAGTTCGAAGTTAAGTAAAGTCATTGCTGTTATTTGTATAACAGCACATCCCTATATTGTATCTGCACAGTTCAGCAAGCAGGACAGTAAGATTGAAAAAGGACAGGCTGAAGAAAAGTATCTCTATCCGATCAATCCCGGGCAGCCAGGCTCGCTGGCAGGCACTATGGGTGAGCTTCGCAGCACGCACTTTCATTCGGGTATCGACATTCGTACCAACAATATGATTGGCTTTCCGGTGCGGGCATCCAAGAGCGGCTACATATCGCGGGCCAGCATGGGTGGCAATGGCTACGGAAATGTGTTATACATTACACATCCCGATGGCAACACAACGCTCTACGCTCACCTGGATCAGTTCAAAGGTCCTGTCGCTGAACGGGTTCTGCAGGAGCAGTATAAATTGAAATCAGGTGAGATCGATCTCTTCTTCGAGAAAGATGTGTTCAGGGTAAAGCAAGGCGATACCATTGCACTTTCCGGTAACTCGGGGGGGTCTACAGGGCCTCACCTCCACTTTGATATTCGTGACTCTAACAATTATGCACTCGATCCTCTCAAAGTAGGAGGCTTCAAAGAAATTGCCGATAATATACCGCCAGCTTCTGAAAAGATAGCGCTGGTAACCCTGGACACTGACTCCCGCATCAACGATCGCTTCGGCCGCTATGAATTCTATAGCAAACAAGCCGGAAGCAATTATGTAATTGCCAATCCTATATTGGTGAATGGCACCATTGGCATCGAGATTCTTGCCAAAGACAAACTTGCTTACAAGAGTCCGTTCTATGGCGGAGTCAACTTCTTTGAAGTGTGGGTAGACAGTGCGCTGGTATTCCGTCAGTCTATCGACAAACTGAATGTTGCCGAAACGCGGTCTATCTATACGCTGATGGATTTCAAAACCATGCGCAGCAAAGGCACCCGTTTCTACAAGCTATATATTGATGATGGCAATGAGTTGAAATTTTACGGAGGCTCCCCTACTTCGGGAAAGATCAAGATCAGTCCCGCGAAAACCTCGACTGTGCAAATACGCATGAAAGACAGCTATAACAACACCAGCACAGTTTCATTCAGGCTCAGATCAAACCCGGTAATACGCGAAGTATCTTCGCTGGAGCCCATGACTACCGATGCTGTACTGTACGACATCACCGACAACACGATGATGATCACCGCGAAAGCTGGCAAAGATCTCGGTGCACGTGCACGGGTATATACCAAAGGCGTATTGGAAGAAATGGACCCAACCTATTCCAACATCAACCGCAAGGTATATTTGTTTGACCTCCGGAAGAGCATTCCGGATTCTGTACAGATCAATAACAAAACGATTCGCCCCCGCATCAAGATTGCTATTCCTTCCGGCACGGAGTATAAATATTATAGTGACATCATGGACATTCAGTTTCCGGTGAATGCCATTTATGATACGCTATACCTCAATACCGACTATACTGTAGACAAGACGACAGGGAATGAAGTATTCACGATTGGTACACGCACTGTGCCGCTGAACAAGAGCATTAGCGTATCCATAAAAACAACCGGGACATATTCTGCCGATGCCAAGTATCATGTATACCGAAGCACAGGAAGATCGTATGCTTTTGTAGGAGGCGAATGGCAGAATGGGAGATTTCAATTCAATACACGTGAGTTTGGAGAGTTTACAATTCTTCGCGACATCGAGCCACCTTCTATCCGTCCTGTATACGTGAATAATCAAACCGTGCGCTTTAAGATACGCGACAATCTTTCTGGCATATCTTCTTTTGAAGCAGCAGTAGATGGCCAGTGGCTGCTAATGCACTACGACAGTAAGACAGCTACGATCTGGTCTGAACGGCTGGATAAAACGACTCCGCTGAAGGGAAATTTAGAGTTGACGGTGACCGATAATGCAGGGAATAAAAGTACCTTCACTCAAAAAATTCTCTAACCATGATGCCGCAACCCGGAAGCAAAGCACCTGACTTTACGGTAAATGATCAGGATGGCAAACCCGTGAAGCTCTCTGATTATAAAGGGAAGAAAGTAGTGTTATACTTCTATCCCAAAGATCTTACAGAAGGTTGCACCGCAGAAGCATGCAACCTGCGCGATAACTACAAGGCCTTGCAGAAGCAAGGATACGAAGTGCTAGGCATCAGTACTGATCCTGAAAAAATGCACCGGAAGTTTATTGAGAAAGAAAAACTACCCTTCCGTTTATTATCAGATACAGATCGAAAGGTTCATGACCTCTACAATACGTGGATAGAGAAGTCGATGTATGGAAGAAAGTTCATGGGCACTGCACGGGTAACATTTCTTATTGACGAAAAAGGCATTATTGAAGAGGTTATAGAAAAGGTAAATACAAAAAATCATACCGCGCAGATTCTGAAACAAGATATAGCACCGGTGAAGAAAGCCGTGAAGAAGAAGTAAATTCGTTAACCGTTATTCGTTACAGGTTAATCGTTATCAGGAAGAGTCTATTGACGATTACCTTATAATGGTATGTGATTTCCGTGAGAAGTGATTTGATCTCCGAAATTCAGAGAAAGTTATTAGTTACCCGTTATCAGTAAAAGCGTATTAGCGGTTTACCGTAACGATCTGTGTAATTCTGTG
>NZ_DAIQRQ010000003.1:71275-86156 GCF_036786105.1 Ohtaekwangia sp. | reverse complement strand
CGTTATCAGTAAAAGCGTATTAGCGGTTTACCGTAACGATCTGTGTAATTCTGTGAATTCTGTGGGAAATGAAATGCATTTTTGTTCCCATAGATTCATAGAAATTATTCATTGTACACGTTAATAGCTATCATTTTTGATTGACACTTTTACATGCTCTTTCGGATAACGAATAACTGATAACCTGTAACTAATTACTCTCGTAGTTCAAAAAAAAGACCATCCCTATGGAATGGTCTCTTTCTCTTCGAAGAATTAGGAAGAGAATTATGATGCTTTATTCTTAATGTCCTGAACCTCAGAGCGGATTGCTTGAGCTAGATTTTTAAGATCCTGCATACCCTTTCTTACGCGGGTACCGGCAGCACTATTCCCTTTGTTATAAAACTTGTCTATATCTCCTTCTAAGGAAGTGATCAGATCTTTAAGCTCTTGAAACTTTTGCATTGTCTTGGAGTTTTAGGATTAAAATTTAGTTTCTTAATGCCAATTTAAGTAAAAACCTAAAAAAACAACTCAAAAAGCGGTTTTTTTTGGATTACTTGGTCACTGACACCAGAACTTCCTGCTTGTAAAATCCACTGTCAAGCTTCGACTTGAGCTGAGAAAATGCGGTCAAAGTTCGCTCTACATCGGCCATGGTATGCACAGCAGTAGGTATAATTCTGAACATGATAACATCTTTCGGAACCACCGGGTAAATTACTACTGAACAGAAGATGCCGAAGTTCTCACGAAGATCCATCGACATATTGGCAGCTTCTCCAACACCACCTTTAAACAATACTGGTGTAACCATCGATGTTGTTGTTCCCAAGTGAAAACCACGTTCGCGCAAGCCGCTTTGTATAGCTTTCACAATCTTCCACAGATCTTCACGCAGCTCGGGCTTTGTGCGCAGCAACTCCAAACGCTTCAATGCACCGAGCACCAGGGTCATCGGCATGCTCTTCGCATAAATTTGCGAGCGAACACTATAGCGGAGATATTTCAGAATACGCTTGTCGCCCCCTACAAAGGCTCCGATACTAGCCATTGACTTTGCGAATGTAGAGAAGTATAGATCAACTTCTGCCTGCACACCTTGTTCTTCTGCAGTGCCGGCACCGGTAGCGCCCATACAGCCAAAGCCGTGTGCATCGTCTACGAACAAGCGGAAATTATATTTCTTCTTTAACTCAACAACACCTTTCAGATTACCCTGGTTACCAGACATTCCGAATACACCTTCGGTGATTACAAGAATACCACCACCGGTTTCGTCTGCCAGTTTGGTAGCGCGCTGAAGTTGTTTCTCCAGGCTCTCCATATCGTTGTGTGTATACACGAAGCGCTTGCCCATGTGCAGGCGAACACCGTCTATGATACACGCATGAGATTCAGCATCGTATACAATAACATCTTTACGATCTACGAGTGCATCGATGATCGACACAACACCCTGATAGCCAAAGTTCAGCAGCATTACATCTTCTTTCTTGATGAAGTCTGCCAGCTGGCGTTCCAGCTCCAGGTGGTTCACCGAGTTACCCGACATCATGCGGGCACCCATAGGCAATCCCATACCATATTGAGCTGCCGCATCAGCATCTGCCTTGCGTACTTCAGGATGGTTGGCAAGCCCTAAGTAGTTATTCAAACTCCAGTTGAGAACGTCCTTACCATTGAATTTCATGTGAGGACCGATTTCTCCTTCCAGCTTCGGAAAGAAGAAATAATCATCCGGAAGGTGAGAGTACTTGGCCAGCGGACCGGCCTCCATTCTTAGCTTGTCAAATAAATCTACCATTGCTCGATCTGTTAATTGCCGGCAAAAATAAGGAAAAATCATAAATATACTTTCCAAACACCCGCTAGGATTCCTCATATAAGTTATCTGAAAAGCCTTAGATTTGTTTAAATTCTTACAAATGGAAGCTATTGGGATTTTTATATTCGAGACAACTGCCGGCTTACACGCCACATCATCTGATTCCTGTATTTTCATTTCTTCAAAACCTTTATTTGTTTGATCATTCTTTTAGCTGTTTCTATTTACTATGCCTTCAATAAAAAAAATTCTGGTTGCCAACCGCGGAGAGATTGCACTTCGGGTAATGCGCTCGGCACATGAGCTGGGCATCAAAACGGTAGCGGTGTATAGTGAAGCGGATCGCAACGCATTACATGTGCGCTTTGCCGATGAAGCTGTACACATTGGTCCTCCCCCATCATCAGAGTCTTATCTTCGCATTGAAAAGATACTCGATGCTGCACGCGCTACCGGTGCGGATGCTATACATCCGGGCTATGGATTTCTCTCGGAGAATGAAGACTTTGCGCAAGCCGTGGAAGATGCCGGGATGATCTTTATCGGCCCTTCTGCAAAAGCGATTGAGCTGATGGGAAGTAAGCTGGCAGCCAAAGCGGTTGTCGCTAAATTCAACGTGCCGCTTGTGCCGGGCACAAGTGAACCGATCACCGATGTTGATGCTGCTAAAAAGATTGCGGCCTCCATTGGCTACCCGGTGCTGATCAAGGCAAGTGCCGGTGGTGGCGGTAAAGGAATGCGTGTAGTGGAAGATGAACAAAGTTTCCAGGAACAAATGGAACGTGCTATCAGCGAAGCAACGTCTGCATTTGGTGATGGTTCGGTGTTTATCGAAAAGTATATCACCAAGCCGCGCCACATCGAGTTCCAGATCTTTGGCGACAAGCATGGCAATGTAGTGCATCTCTTCGAGCGTGAATGTTCTATTCAGCGCAGACACCAGAAAGTTGTGGAAGAAGCTCCGTCATCGGTTCTAACACCTGAGAAAAGAAAAGCGATGGGCGAAGCCGCAATTAACGCAGCAAAAGCATGCGGCTATTACGGTGCTGGTACAATTGAATTTATACTCGATGATAAATTGAATTTCTACTTCCTCGAAATGAATACACGTCTGCAGGTAGAACACCCCGTAACCGAAGAGATTACCGGCATGGACCTGGTGAAGCTGCAGATAAAAATTGCTGAAGGCGAGAAAATTCCGTTCGCACAGGAAGACCTGAAGATGCACGGACATGCCGTAGAGATACGGGTATATGCAGAAGATCCTGCCAACAATTTCCTGCCCGACATCGGAACGTTACAAACCTATAAACGCCCGCAAGGTCACGGCATCCGCGTAGACGATGGTTTTGAACAAGGTATGAGTATACCGTTCTATTACGACCCGATGATTGCCAAGCTGATCTGTCACGCAGAAGATCGTGCCGGTGCCATTGAAAAGATGATTCGCGCAATTGACGAATATGAAATCACCGGTCTTGAAACCACATTGGGCTTCTGCAAATTTGTAATGCAACACGAAGCGTTTCGCTCCGGTAATTTTGATACACGCTTTGTAGAAAATTACTTTAAGCCAGAAGTGTTGACCGCAGCCCATGACGAGGAAGAGCTTATCGCTTCGCTGCTGGCTACCACACTGGTCAATGGAAATGGAACTTCCGCTACTGTTGAAGCGCCTGTAAAAATTGCTGTGAGCAACTGGAAGAAAAATCGTCTCTGATTTCCTTAAAACTATATCTCTTAATTTTTCGATCGTAAAAAAACGAATGGCTGAAATATTACCGATCCGTCCCTGGCGTTACAACAGGAATCTGGCAGAACGTATTGATGAACTGACGTCTCCCCTGTTCGATGTTGTTTCTGACAAACAGCGGGCAGCACTCTACCAGGAACCTTATAACAGTATACACCTCTCGGTGCCGCAGCCTCCGCATCCGGCGGAGCGTGCACAAAAATTATTGCAGCGCTGGAAAGAGCAAGGTGTAATCTTGCAGGACAAGCTGCCAGCTATATATGTATACTATCAATATTTCCGGTTGCAGGGATCGGCCAAAGAGTTTTGCCGCAAAGGATTTATCTGCCACATCCGCACTTACGATTGGGACGAAAAGGTAATTCTCCGTCATGAAAACACAATTCCAAAAGCTGTGAACGATCGTACGGAGCTGTTGGAGAAAACACAATTGCACGCCAGCGCTACGCATGGATTATACTCCGACCCCACCTTTGAATTGGAAAAGTATATGGATGAAGCCATTGCTTTTCCTGTTTATGAAACGGAAGATTATCAGGGTGTGCGCGATGTACTTGCCGTGATTCACGACAAGCCTGTTGTGGATCGCTTCATCAATCTCATCGAACCCAAAACGATCATTCTGGCGGATGGACATCATCGCTATGAAGGATCATTGTCATACAAACACAGTCAGCAGGCGAAGAATCCTTCGCACACCGGTAAAGAAGGGTATAATTATCACCTCATGTACCTTACCAACACAGAAGCCGATGATCTTCGTATACTCCCTACCCATCGCCTCATCAGTGGGATGTCATCATTCCATGAAGCTGATATTCTGAAAGCACTGGAAGAAGATTTCATCATCAAGCCGATTGAGGACGCTGATACACTCAATGAAGTGATTGTTGGCAAGCCGTGGGCTTTCGGTCTGGTATTTAGCGAACGTGCCTACAAGGTGCGGCTGAAGCCGGAGTCATTATCAAAAATAAAATGGCATTTTCCGGAAGTGGTCAAAGCACTGGATCTTACGGTAATGCATTACTTTATTATTGAAAAAGCATTGGGTATACCGGGCAAAGAGCAGCGCCAGTCTGAACACATCAGCTTTGACCGCAGCTTTGCTGATTGCCTGCAAAAGGTAACGCAGGGAACTGCGCAGCTTGCCATCATTACCAACGAAGTTTCCATTGAAGATGTAAAACGCGTTTGCGCCAGTGGCTATACCATGCCGCAGAAATCGACTTACTTTTATCCGAAAGTGATTGGAGGTTTTTTATTCAGCTCTGTTCAGGAAAATGAATTTGCCACCCCGATCTATTATCCCTTTTAATGATGCGCCCGATTATACTTGCTTCCAGCTCGCCCCGCAGACAATATCTGATGAAAGAAGCCGGCTTTACCTTTACCATCGAGAAGCCGGATGTAGAAGAAGACTTTCCGGATACGCTGCCCGTGGAACAAGTGGCTAAATACCTCGCACTGAAAAAAGCAGAATACTTCCGCCCGAAGATGAAGAACGAGATCATCGTTACAGCCGACACGGTAGTAATTCTGAACAACCGGATCATGAACAAGCCGCTGGATCGCACAGAAGCGATAACCATGCTCAGCGAACTTTCCGGGCAAACACACCGGGTGATGACAGGCGTATGTATACTCTCGCAAGAACGTGAAGAAAGCTTTGATGATACTACCGAAGTTACCTTCGTAAAACTGACTCCTGAAGAAATTGCTTTCTATGTAGATACCTATAAACCGTTCGATAAGGCCGGTGCGTATGGTGCGCAAGACTGGATCGGCATGGTAGCAATCGAAAAAATTACCGGTTCATATTTTAATGTTATGGGCCTTCCCATCCACCAAGTATACCAGCACTTAAAGAACTGGTAATGAAAAAAATCTGGAAGTATCTCGTTGAACACGCCTCTCGCGATTTCAACGCAGGTCACTACAGCGCTGTCGCTATATTTCTGGGTGTTTGCCTGTACTATAATTACCGTTTCGATTTCGAAAATAGTATACTCGATAACCTTACAGGCGTCTCCAGAATTTCAGCTTACTTCGCTACGTATACGGTGGCATACTTTGTCGTGCTGCTGTCCGTAAGCATCTTCAAGAAAGAGCGGAGCTTTTGGCGAATGCGATCGTTCCGGGTAAAGAGTATATTGATGTTAACGGTACTGGCGATTGATAGCAGTATACCCTTTCTGCGTCCGCTTGTTAACAAGCTCACCAATTCACAACTTGAGCTGTGGATATTTAAATTAACCGTCAACCTGATCGGTGGTGTTATTATACTGCTTCCGTTGCTGGTCTACTATTACAGAGCTGAGCGAGAGCAACGTCACTTCTATGGACTCGGTGTGCGCCCTGCAGATTTGCAACCATACTTTGCCATGTTGGCCATCATGCTACCCGTTATTGTTGTGGCATCCTTTCATCCATCATTCCTCCACCAATACCCGATGTACCGAGGGCAGGAAGCCGCGCTATACCTGGACATACCGGAGTGGATGACGGTGGTTCCTTATGAGCTGGCGTATGCGTTTGATTTCGTTACGCTGGAATTTCTCTTCCGTGGTTTTATGGTAATCGGCCTGATGCACTATACCGGTCGCAATGCAGTGCTGGCAATGGTTGCTATATATTGCTTCCTTCATTTTGGCAAGCCTGCCGGAGAAGCAATCAGCTCCATCTTTGGCGGCTATATTTTGGGTGTAGTTGCCTATGAAACAAAAAGTATATGGGGCGGCATTATTGTTCATATTGGCATTGCATGGTCTATGGAACTGGCAGCCTTTTTACAGCATCAGATAATGCGATAGTTACGATACTCTCCCGGCCGCCAGCCGGTAAGTTTTTCAATGATCCTTTTCACCTTGTCTTTCAACGACAGGTGATTGGCGGATAAGCCGCGATCGAACTTCCAGTTGATAGCCTGTATGCGATTTCTCATTACAGCGGGATGTGTCCCCTTGAACGGCTGCAGCGCATCAACCTCCGAATAGTCGAACTCTTCAGCTTGCATCACATGCTGCTCAATCCATTGGTCATCGTGCCAGTATTTATTGAACGATCGCTGTTTCAGCGCCATCGCTTTGGGCATCTTTACCCATCCGTAGTGATAGATGCTCGCGTTGATGTGCTTCACCTGCAATTTTTGATTTCCTTCTTTCCGAAAGCCTTGTGCATCCCGGTAGGAATATATACGCTTGTCGTTACGGACCACCCGTATCTCACGCCTGTACCAACGATAAGACTCTCCTACATAATCGTATGAACCATAAAAATGCTGGTAATCAAACAGCAGTCCTTCTACAGCTTTATCATCTTTATACCGCTTCATGGCGGCACGCACTTCCTCTATATATTTCTCGTGCATTACTTCATCGCCCTGGATATAGAAGGCCCAGTCAACATCAGCAGAGAGTGCGTGGAATGCTTTATCCGTTTCCTGCGCCAATACTCGTCCGCCTTCCCGCAGCGAATCGTCCCAAACGGTTTCAATGATCCTGATCTTGTCACTGGGAATTGATTGAATGAGCGCCATGGTATCGTCATCGGAATTACCTACCGCTACTACCATCTCATCACACAGCGGCAGTATAGATGTTATTGCCTCCACGATCGGGTAATCGTATACAATAGCATTTCTGATAAATGTAAATCCACCTACCTTCATGTTCAATCCTGGTTTAGGCAAAGTAGCACATTCCTGTTAATACAATCAATGCCTGGAGCCGATCGCCAGGATGTTGTGGATTGCGCTTTCTTTTTCATCGCTATAGATGGTAAATACATCGACCGGTATGTATGCGTTGTCTGTTTACTTTTCTGACCGGTTTATTTCCAGCAGCTTGGCGTATTTGTAGAAAACACCATTTGCATTCGACACCGATATGACCAGCCCTTCGTATCCATCGGTAAATCCTCCGCGAATAATATAGCTTTTCAAGAATGCCCAGAAAGTTTTCAGAAAGATCATAACGGGAGATATACGCTTGCGATGTGCATGCTCCTGCGCATAGATGTCGGAATACTGTTGAACCTTTTTCAAAAGCTGACCGGCATTACGGAAGTATACGTGCATCAGATCACCGGCCAGATGCTTTTCCTTTGCACCGGGCTGCATGACTACCACTTCATGTACAAGGCCGCCCTCCCATTGTCCTTTGCGTTTGTCCCACAAACGTATCTTGGCATCCGGATACCAGCCACAGGTTTTGATAGGCTTGCCACCATAATGATTCAGCCGGTTAAAGGTATATCCATCGGCAGGCCACTGCTGCTTTACCTGCTGTATAGAAGCGGTGAGTTCCGGAGAAAGATATTCATCGGCATCCAGCGACAGCACCCCATCGTATAGAGCCTGCGTGGCAGCAAAATTCTTCTGGTCAGTAAACCCGGCAAAAGCACGTTCGAAAACCTTTGCTCCCTTCGCAGCCGCAAGCTCTCGGGTACGATCTGTAGAGTATGAATCTACTACCACAATTTCATCTGCTACAGGCTGCAGGGAATTGATACAACGCTCAATTGTAGCTTCTTCATTGAAGGTTATAATCACTGCCGAGAGTTTCATTGTAAATCTTTAGGTATACGCCAGCAGGCATCTTTATCCTGCCAGGCTTTCCGGCTTTAAATTAAAAAAATTACTGCGCCCTTTCATGACCTTAAACGAAGAAAGCATCAATTTCCAGTTGTATACCGTCTATTTGGTTGGAAACTTAAAAATCATTTACTTCCTGCGAAGAATATATTGTCCCCACATTTGATGCGCTCGATTCTGCTCGATCTGGAAAGAATGAAATATCCGAACACCGGATTGTATCACTATTGCTCAAGTTTAGCAACACACCTGTTAAAACATAAGCATGCAGATGAGGGCTTTCAACTCTTTATACCAAAAGCGCTGAAGGGTTCATTTGGCGACCAGGTACGGTATATCACGTTACAATTGCACAGCAAACTATACATGACCGGCACACGCGATGTACAGGTGTGGCACATGACGCACCAGCAGTCAAAATACTACCCGGTAAATGCGAACACAAAAATGGTTCTCACCATTCATGACCTGAACTATCTGCACGAGTCTGATAGCGAACGCAGAAAGAACAAGTATAACGCGATGGTGTTAAAAGGTATAGAACGCGCAAATATAATCACCTGCATTTCGGAATTTGTAAAAAAAGATGTGATGCAAAACCTTGCCACGTTTGGCAAGCCGGTGAAGGTAATCTACAATGGCTGCAATTTTCAGGATATCGAGCCGGAATATATACCGACTTATATACCTGCCAAACCTTTTCTCTTTTCATTGGGTATTATCGGCCCGAAGAAAAATTTTCACGTAGTGCCTTCTATATTACCATCACTGGATGCTGAATTAATCATCTCCGGTACACCCTATGGCGACTATAACAAGAAAATTATGGCCGAGGCGAAGAAGTTTGGTGTGGAAGACAGAGTCCATTTAACCGGACCCGTTTCTGAAAAAGATAAGAACTGGTATCTTAAAAATTGTAAGGCCTTTATATTTCCTTCACTCGCAGAGGGTTTCGGGTTACCCGTGTTGGAAGCGATGTACTACGGCAAACCTGTGTTTTTATCGCGGCTCACATCGTTACCGGAAGTAGGCGGAGAACATGCCTATTACTTCGACAACTTTTTACCGGAGCACATGCGGGATGTTTTTGAAAAAGGCATGCATCATTATGAAACAACGCATCCGCAGGAGCTGATTAAGGCATGGGCAATGCGCTTCAGCTGGGACAATACTGCACGGGAATACCTGTCAATCTATCGCAAGCTGCGGCCGTAATTCAGCACGCGCGGTATACTTCGTTGAGGGCCTGCGCGATTACCGGAGGCTCGAACCGGGCTATATAGTTGCGTGATCCATTAATCACTTTTTCACGCACAGATCTATCCGTGATCACTTTATCGAGTAACGATGCGAGTTGGTACGCATCCGCGGGATTGGTATACAGTGCATCGGGTCCTGCCGCTTCGTGGAAACACGAACCCTCGGAGGTAATAATCGGTATACCCGATTCAATGGCCTCGATCAACGGTATACCAAAACCTTCAAAGAGCGATGGATAAACAAACACCGAGGCAAGCTGATACAGCACCGGCAGGTCTTGAAATGAAGCGTTGTGTATATACGTAATATATTCTGCTACATCATGTTTTGCTGCACACTCCTGCACCTGCTTCATATAGTCAGTAGACCTGCCTATAATAACAACCGGAAGCTTGCTGCTTTCGGGCAAATGCGCCAGTGCTTCCACCAGTAACTTCACATTCTTCCGTTCTTCAATTGTTCCTACATTAAGGATGAACTGATCGGGCAATTTGTATTTAGCTTTTACAGCGTATTTCTCCGCAACCGTTGCTTTGTGCTTGAAACTGGGATGACACCCCTGGTATACTATAGAGATCTTCCTGCGATCTACTTTCAGAAATTCAACGAGGTCGTCAGCAGTCTGCTGACTAATGGCGATCACCTGATCTGCCGCGCGGCATGCTGCTTTTGCTTTTGCCCTATAGATTGCTACATCGATGGGATTATAGAATTGCGGGTAACGAATATAGATCAGATCGTGTACGGTTACCACTTTACGAATGTGTTTTGGCAACCCCATGGGTAGCTCCTGGCTGAGACCATGAAAAACATCTATACCTTTGATGCCTGGGTGATGGCTGACACCCCACGAGCGCCAAAGGCTTTTGAGATACCGGTAGCCTCCCGCCGGACCGATGGCTTGTACGTTAGCACGAGCCAGTATCGGATCTACTTCGGGATGCTGCCGGATTTTAGGAGAATATAGTATATACTTGTTTTCGGGTATATATTCACTCAGTGCGTTTACTACAAAGCGTGAGTAGTTACCCAGACCGGTAAAATTGGTAAAGAGTCGTTTGGCCTCAAAACCAACCTGCATTACTTCTTGAAGGTCTCGTTATATCGCTTAATGCTCGCAGCGATGATCTCTTCTGCCTTCGGTTTGGAGAGGAACTCATCTACAATTACTTTCTTGTTCTCAAGCGATTTATAGTTTTCAAAGAAGTGCTTGAGCTCTGCCAACAGATAATCGGGCAGGTCTCTTACATCGGAGATGTGGCTTACGCTTGGGTCTTCTTCTGCTACGGCAATGATCTTATCGTCAGCTTCACCACGGTCAATCATCTGCATTACACCTATCACTTTGGAAGGTATCAAACAACCGGGAACAACCGCTACCTGTGTCAATACAACAATATCCAGCGGGTCGTGATCTTCACCGAGTGTTTGGGGTATAAATCCGTAATTCAGCGGGTAGTACATCGAAGCATAGATCACGCGGTCGAGCTTGATCAAACCACTGTCTTTATCGATCTCATATTTAGCGCGTGAACCTTTTGGAATTTCAATGATGGCGTTCAGGTGTTCAGGAGGGTTTGAACCTGTTGATACTTCGTGCCAGGAGTGCTTTACCATAAATCGTTTCTATTAAAAATCAGGGCACAATATTAAACAAAAAAAGCCCCGACTCGCGTCAGGGCTTTTCAATTCACTTAATTTTCTTTTTTGGGTTGATCAGACTTTTCCGCCTTTCTCACCTTGTCACCGTCTTTCAAACGTTTGGATACCGCCAGAAACGGCCCGGTTATAATTTCGGTGCTGTCCGAAATTCCGCTTGTTACTTCTATATTATCATAGTCGCTTATACCGGTTTTTACTTCTACCATCTTGGCAGTGCCCTTGTCGTTTACAAATACAACTGTCTTGATTTCCTTCTTGGCTGCTTCTTTCTTCTTATCATCAGCCTTTTTATTCCCATTGCCTTCAGTACCATTGCCTTTGTTTTCACCTCCACCACTGCTCTCTTCCGGATTGCGCGTAGTGACCGCAGCCAGTGGAACCGAAAGCACATTCGGTTTGCGCGTGGTGAGTATATCTACACTGGCAGTCATGCCCGGCAGGAACGGATATTTTTTACCCGCGGCCACCAGGTCCTGATACGATGAAGAGAGTATCAGAATACGTACTTCAAATTCTGTGATCGCATCAGCCGATGTTTTGTCTTTTGCTGTATTGGCAATGAGTGTTACAATACCCTTAAACTCCTTGCCCTGGTTGGTGTAAGCATCTACGTCAATGATCGCCGTGTCGCCCAGGTGTACACGTACAATATCATTCTCATTTACATCCACACGTACCTCCATTACATTGAGGTCTGCAATGCGCAGCATCTCCGTACCAGCCATCGTTGCAGTACCCACTACGCGTTCACCTTTCTTCACGATCAGTTTGGAAACTATACCCGTCATTGGTGCATCCACCGTAGTCTTACGGAAATTTTCCTGTGCTTCTTTCAGCGATGCTTCCGTGCTGCGAATTACATAGCGTGCCGCTTCAACAGATTGCTCGGCAGACGCCACATCGTTCTTGGCCACTTCATAATTCTGCTGCGCGAGTTGCCAGTCTGCTTCTGAAATAACTTTCTCTTTCCACAGTTTTTCCTGACGTTTATAGTCAGCTTCGGCACGAATAAATTGCGCGCGTGAGCGGGAAAGACTCGCACTGGATTGCTGCAGGTTGGCACGCTGCTGACTCAGACTGGCCTGCGCACGGTCTAACTGGCTCTGCCATGTATCCGGACGTATCTTTACCAGACGTTGTCCTTTCTTAACTGAATCACCTTCTGCAATCAGCAGGTCGATGATCTCGCCTGAAACTTCAGGAGCGATCTTTACTTCTGTTACGGGCTGTACTGTACCGGAAGCACTTACTTTTTCAACGATCGTTACACGCTTGGCTTTTGCCAGCTCAACTTCAATTTCTTTAGGCTTGCCAATCCATCCGGCTGATCTGCCAGCGAAAATAAAGGCGAAAAGAAATACCAAGACTCCGATGAGCCAGTATATCAGTTTGTTTGATTTGCGTTTTTGTTTTGCCATTGCGGTATAGTAGTTAGTACTCCAGTGGTTTACCTTGATAGAAGTCGAGAACTTTTTTCTTGAAGATGAAGTCGTATTTAGCGCGTGTCAGATCAGTCTTGGCGCGGTATAGATCATTCTGTGATACCTGGTATTCGAATGAATTGGCCGAACCTGCACCATACTTCTGCTCCATCATGCGATAGGCTTCTTCCCGGGCTTGTACCTGGCGCAAAGAAGAATTATAAGTCTTCGCTGCTGCTACCGCATCATTGTATGCCGTCTCAACATTCTGACGCAACGTCTGGGCTGTTAACTGTGCATCGATCTTTGCCTGTTGGCTTTGAATGGCTGTGCGCTGCAGCGTACCTCTGGCGCTATAGCTGTTGAAGATCGGTATAACCAGCGACACCCCAAGTGTACGATATATGTTATCCTTTATCTGGTTACTAAACCCGTATGTGTTACGATATTGCCCCGTAGGACTAAGTGTATATACTCCTGAGCTTGCATCTTTATTCAAGTAGGCTACCGGGTTATCCGAAAACCTGAAGCCACCATCTGGATAGAATCGAGGTTCTTGTGTACTCGAATAGTTTGTATTCAATCCGGCATTTAAGCTCAGGCGTGGATATAACTGGCCTCGTGCAGCTCTCACTGCAAAGTACGAGCTTTGAATTTTTAACTCCGCACTTTTTATTTCCGGCATCGTCTGACGCGCAATCTCGTAGATTTCATCACGGGTTTGATCGACAACAAGTTCCTGAGGATTTAATTGAGGCACTTCCACATCCAGTCCTTGTGACGCTGGAATCTGCAATGCTTGTTTCAAGCGAAGGAGAGACAATGCCAGTGCATTCTCCTGCTGTGTCAATGACACCTCATTGGTTGCAACTTGTGCATCAAGGTTAAGTTCTTCAGAACGTGCCAGCGCCCCGGCTGCCACTTGTTTACGCGTACGCTCTAATTGCTTTTGACTAGATTCCAATTGAAACCTGGCGTTGTCTACAAGTTCTTTATTGAACACTACATTAATAAAAAGGCTCGCTACATTTAGAATAAGATCATTCTTAGCCTTCGCCAAATCCTGCTCATACGCCGCTACCGTGTTTTGATTCTGGCGAATGGTGTTATGAATTCTCATGCCATTAAATATCGGCAAGGAGGCATTCGCCGAAAGATTGGATGACCGGATCTCCTGTGTAGTAAACGAGTTACTTACGGGGTCAAGACCACGACCCCAGCTATAGCCGTAGGAGGCATTACCATTTACAGACGGAAGGCGGGAGAATTTAGACTGCCGCAGATCCACCTCACTGCTCGCAACCGTGTAGGCAGTGCGTTGTACGGTGAGATTGTTGGCCAGTGCATAGTCTATGCATTGCTGCAGCGTCCACTTCGTAGTGGCAGGTGGAGTTTGTGCCTGCTGTTTCAGCGTATCGATCTGTGCCTGGCAGATTCCTATTGCTACCAGGAGAACGAGGGGGGCAAGTATTAATCGTTTCATGTAAATATCAACAATCTATATCCGGTATATAAATAATTTGTTTAACCCAACTAAGACTCCGCAGGTACGATAATGTTACAGGCTTTAAACCAGAGTCCATTTCAATTACCAGGCACGCTACATCGTTTCTGCCTTTTCTTGATACAGACATCGTAGCAATGTTACAATCATCGTGGGCCAGCACATCGGCTATAAAAGCGATGCTACCCTTTACATCATCGGCTGTGATAATGATGGTGTGCAGGTTGGCACCAAAGTCGGCCTTGAAACCGTTTACCTCTGCTATATTAATGAGGCCACCACCACGGCTCTCTCCTACCACCTCCAGTGTTTCATCGCCTCGTTTCAGGCTTAGCCTGATTGTGTTGGGATGAAGTGTGGATGCATTTCCCACAGACTTGAAATGATAGTTGAGTCCCTGTTCTTTGGCAATGTTCAGCGCTTCTTTGATTCGCTTGTCGTCCGTCTTGAAGTCGAGCAGCCCCGCAATGATCGCGCGGTCGCTTCCATGTCCCTCGTACGTACGGGCAAATGAGTTGTAGAATGTTATCTCGGCTTCGTCCGGTCTTCCTCCCAATAGCCTGTAGGCTGCCCGTGCTATCCGGACCACTCCTGCCGTATGTGAGCTTGATGGACCTATCATTACAGGCCCGATCATATCAAAAACACTACTTTTTTCTGGCATACGGATTAGATTACGCAATCTGTCGCAAAAAGTATAACAGCGTTACATACTTTTAGCAAAAAAAAGATGCTAAACAGCCAGTCCCAAGCTGCCAGCTACTAGCTGCTAGAACGTTTGAGTTAATTTGAGAATATCTTTTAATTGGCTACGGGCTACCAGCCGCTGAAGGTGTGAGCGTGAGATTTGATGTGTGCACTACTTTAACATTCGTTGATC
>NZ_DAIQRQ010000003.1:63922-71175 GCF_036786105.1 Ohtaekwangia sp. | reverse complement strand
GCTGAAGGTGTGAGCGTGAGATTTGATGTGTGCACTACTTTAACATTCGTTGATCGATATTCCTTGTTCGATGCTCTGAAAAATAGCTGCTTACCCATGAACCAGAGGTGCTGCTTCAACATTAGCATTACCTAATTATACTCTCTTCCAGCAGCCAGATGCCTGCAGCCAGCAGCCTTCCTCCTCTCGCAGCTCATAGCTCGCGGCTATTTCTCATGTCCTCCATACCATTCTTCCTGTATAGCATGGAAGAGGTCATGCACCTTGGTAAGTTCTTCGGCAATCACTTTGTCGTCTCCTTTTTTTACGGTCTCTGCAAAGGCAGCAGTGCTGGTCTTGAGATCGTCAAGTTTTTTACGGGTATCATCGTTATCAACTTTTGAAGGCAGCGGAGCACTCACCCACTTTTCTGCAGCACTCGCCAGTTCTGCAGCTTTTGCTTTTGCCGGTTGCAGGTTGGATGAATCTTTATAGGGATGGAAAGCCTCTGCCATCAGCATGTGGAAGTTATCCATTTCCTTCCACTCTTCATCTGTAGCCGATTCTTTTTCGTGCGCATGTTCATGCTCTTTATGTTCTTCGGTTACAGCTTCTTTTTTGCCTGAGCAGGCCGCAAGTATACCGGCTGCGAGTAGTGCAAAAAACATAATCAATCGTATATTCATAACATCGTTGATTGGGTTTGCAAAATAAAAAACTTAGTACCTACGACTTATCTTTACGCTTGTATCTGCGTTGCCCTTCCAGTATACGGATAAAGTGCTTCAGTCCATCGAAGTATAATGTGATAAACAACACTACTGTCATGCTCCAGATCACGGCCAGGTTGAAATATAGCGTATCAAAAGTAGCTCCCAGCAAGTGCTTTGTAGGTTGATACAGATTTGCAGAAAAATCGAACAAGTGTCGCGGCTTGTGTTCATCCTGGTATATCGGATATATCTTCTGCACCAGCCGGCCTTCGTATTCTACAATGCGATCAGCTGCTGATATATTCTTAACGGCATCATTCACAGCTTTATTTTCGTACTCCTGTTTCATCCGCTCAAATTCCGCTGCCAGTGGAGGCGTAGCGGTGAGCGATGCTACCATCTTCTCTTTCGCGGTTACTGCATTATCGCCTCTGGAGCCATAATAGCGTTTGAGCACCGAAAGAAAGCTCATTGTCTTCCGGTATACAGTGGAATCAAATTTACCAATCTCCAATTGGTCCACTTCGGGGAGCTTGTTCTCTCCCACCAGGGCAAGCTCACTTCTGATCTCGTTCTGCAACAACGATAATGTCTCTCCCATCTGAACGTTTTGCTGGTTGCGCCACTGCGACCGGTTATTCAGGCAATACGCCAGTTTCGATTCAAGTGCAGGAATATAGTATACCCGTTTATAGTCTGATTGCGCTGCGACCTTGTCGAGATCATAGAACTGTTTCTCAAACGGATTGTCCTTGAACTGCGTTACCATATACGCTTCAAACGCCCAGCGTGAAGCCATCATCTCACCTGCGGCCGGCACACCTATCGGTTTGCCTACACGTGGATTGAACCGGTCGAAGTTGATTACAACTCCACTCAGCAGCAACTGCGGAATGATGAGCACCGGTATCAGTATATAAATGGTAACTGCGGAGTTGAACGATGCCGATATATTCAATCCCAGCATATTGGCAAAGCACGAGCTGCTGAACAGAATGAACCAGTATCGTAACTCCGTCAACGGTATGCCGAGTATAGCATTGCCAATCAAGGTAAACAGCAAGGTCTGGAACGCCGATATACCAAACATTACCCCGACTTTCGATACCAGGTAACTGCTGCGACTGAGGTGAAGAAATTTCTCCCGCTTCAATATCTTCCTGTCGCGGAATATTTCTTCGGCACTCATAGTCAACCCAAAGAACAGAGCCACCACCACACTCATGAAGAAATATACCGGTATATTATAGTTGTTATAGAAAGTATATTTCGGATTGCCTTCCAGCACATTATAGTATTTCACCATGAACGCGATGAAGAATGCCAGTAAAGGAGCCTGCAGTACGTTGATGATCATATACTGCCGATTGGCCAGCTTCGCCAGCACATCGCGCGTAATGAATATGTTGAGCTGTTGTGCCCAGTTGGGAATCTCCTGCGCCACGGGCAACGCTTCCTGCACGTGCGTGATGCGCGGTATCTTGATCTTCTGCTTAAAGAACTGATACCATTGCCCTGGCGAAACCTTGCGTGTGTTGGTAAGGCGGCCGTACTCGTTCACCACTTTCGTTTCGATCATGCTAAAGATCTGCTCGGGATTTATATTCCCGCATTCAGGACAGGCCCCTTGTGTTTTGTTCGCAGCATGCATAATGTCACGGAAGTACATCACCGCTTCGATCGGGTTGCCATAGTATATCTGAAACCCGCCTACATCCAGGATGAGAAGCGTATCAAACATTTTAAATATATCTGACGAAGGCTGGTGAATTACCACAAACACCATCTTGCCGCGCAACGCCAGTTCCTTCAGCAAATCCATGATGTTTTCAGAGTCGCGTGACGACAACCCGGAAGTAGGTTCATCTACAAACAGGATAGCGGGCTCGCGCAGCAGTTCCAACGCAATGTTCAAACGCTTCCGCTGGCCACCGCTGATGGTCTTGTTCATGGGCGATCCAACTTTCAGGCTTCGTATTTCCGTAAGCCCGAGGTTCATTAACGTACGCATCACCAGCTCCACGAGCTGCCGCTCTTCATAATGACCAAAGCAGAGCTTGGCGGCATAGTATAGATTATCAAATACACTGAGGTCTTCAATGAGCAGGTCATCCTGCGGAACATAGCCGATGATGCCGTGCACCTTGTGTGGCTGCTCGTGTATATTGATACCGTTGATCAGCACTCTTCCACTGGAAGGTTTCTCCGATCCGTTCAATACATTCAGCAAGGTAGATTTGCCTGACCCGCTCGCGCCCATCAACCCGATAAGCTTCCCTCCGCTTTCTGCTATATTCAGGTTTTGTATACCGGCACGCCCTGTTTTAAAATGATAGAACAAGTGATCGGCGGTGAACGTAAGGGTGGTTTGATGCTCCTTCGTCAGGAATTTACCGATGACATCGCTATAGTATATCGGCCCCACTTTATCACCGCGGATCGTGCTCCCGGTTGGAAACACATCGATCTTACGGCTTTTCAACAGAATGCTGTTGAGATATACCGTGGTAATGCCGAGGTATTTTATAAAGTAAGTCTCACTGTCAGACAAGCGAAGCACAGCAATAAGACCGGTAAGGTCTTTTTCAATGAGGCGAGGCCCTTCATACTCTCCCGAACCTTCATCAATGATGAGTACATCTTTCGATTCAAGCTCATCTATATCCTGCCCTACTACAAACTTCTGCAATACATGCACATCGTGCTGCGGTATCTTTAGCGCCTGCCCGATATAAAAGATAAGGTTCCCTTGCCGGTCCGAAATATCATTATCTACAAACAGCAACTCAATGATCTTGATGATGAGCACCAGCTTTTGTTGCATGGTAAGCGCCTGGTTCACCTGCTTCACAATCTGCATGATCTTCGCCCAGTCGTCTACAAACTGCTGGGTGTCTTCATCCAGTGTGCTTAGCTCCTGCCGTGTATTGATCTGGTTGGTCTGGCAGAACTCATCGAATAATTTGAGATAATAATTTGTAGCCTCGCGATTCAGGTGAAGGCTGAGAAACTCCTTGATCTTCGTGCGTTCATCTTCTGTAATACGCTCACGAGCAACGATGGCAAAAAGTTGTATAATGGCCTTGAGCAGTTCTTCACTCATAGATTCAGTCTAGGGTGCGACCAAAATAGTAATTTAAAAGTTAAAAATGCGCACCGTTCAGCAGATCGTCACAAACAAAAAAAGCCGCCTGCATGATGCAGAGCGGCTCTTTATATTTAGGTGCTATGATTGTTACTTCACTGTAACCTGGTGTGTAACTCCGTTCACCGTTACGTTTACATTTTTACAATCGCCTACGCTGTAGTCAATTACAATTTCTTTGGTGCCATCAATCAGGTACTTTTTAACACCTTCTACCGCCATGAAGCATGTGCGCTTATACACCAGGTCTGCCTGCAGCGATACGGTATAGGTTCTGCCGCCGCGGGTTGTACCGCTGGCTGTGCTTGACTTATCGATAATCAATTCATCCTGCAGACGTGTAGCACCTTTCACCCACGACCAGGTGATGTTCGATTCGCGTGTAGCCACAGCATTATCGGGGAAGGTAGCTTTACCACCCGTCAGCACTACGTTAAATTTAGGAGCATCGGCTGTGCTGCCGGTAACATTGGTGGAAGTACGTGTGCCTTCGAGCTTTATTCCGTTAACATAGTAATTATCAGTTGTCTCCACCACAGTCGAACCCGGCTGGAAACGTCTCTTGTAATAAGCAAAGATCAATTTACCGGAACGGATATTACCTCTTGCATCTGTACAGCCCGTTCCAAAGTCAACGGTAATGGTACCTTTAGGAACATCAGCTGTAGAAGCAGCATCGCGCACTAACGTAACCGTTGCGCAGCTGAAACGCTGGTCGTCAACCGTGATCGTAACAGATTCTTCTGTTCTGCCGGTGCTTAACTGGGCATCGCTGGGTGTTGCAATGGCCACGCTTCCCATATCATCCAGGTCCTGGTAGTAAGAATCCGTTACAGCTTCTTCGGAGATATCCTGTGAATCGGATGCTGTTAAACGCTTATCTTCGTCCTGGCAGGATGCCATCAGCGCTATAGCAGCGATCAGGCTTAAAGATGATGATCGGGTGAAGAGATTTGTGATTTTCATAAAATGGTGAATTTTCTGTTGTGTTTGCGGTTTAGATTGTGGCCGGGTTTAAAGGTTTAACACCCGAAAAAAATTATTTTTGGTCATTAAAGAATTTAAACAGGATATTGTAACCATGCGAATAAGATTAATTCTGATTCTGAGCCTTTTATGTGTGCTGGAGAGCGTTGCACAGATCCCTGTAAAGATCGCTAAACTCAAATACCAGGGAGGTGGCGACTGGTATGCCAATAAAACGGCTTTGCCCAATCTGATTGAGTTTTGTAACCGCGAGCTTAACATGGCGCTTGCTGATGAGGAAGATATAGTAGAAGCCGGCAGCCGCGATATATTTTTATATCCCTATATATATATGACGGGGCACGGCAATGTGGTATTCACCGATGCCGATGCCAGCAACCTGCGCAAATACCTGACGGGGGGTGGCTTCCTGCATATTGACGACAATTATGGCCTCGATAAGTTCATACGCATTGAATTGAAGAAGGTATTTCCGGAACTGGAGCTGGTAGAGTTACCGTTCGATCATCCGATCTTTCATCAGAAATTCGATTTCCCGAAAGGTCTTCCTAAAATTCACGAACACGATGGTAAACCTGCGCAAGGCTTCGGATTGATCTACGAAGGGCGGCTCGTAGTATTCTATTCGTATGAATGCGACCTGGGCAATGGCTGGGAAGATCAACGCATCCATAACGATCCGGAAGAAAAACGACAGCAGGCTCTGCGCATGGGCGCCAATATTATAGCCTATTGCTTCACCAATTCCTTATAGTATATAATAGGATGCAGTATTACATTCTTTTCGCCTGCATTGCGTGCATTTGTATACTCTGTGTTACAGCATGCGAAACACCCCGGCAAAAAGAAGAGCGACTCGCCAAACAATACTGCGGAAGCTGCCACTCTTTTCCCGATCCTTCCCTCCTCACCAAAAAAATATGGAAGGAACATGTTTTGCCGCAGATGGCCTTTCGCATGGGCTTCGAAGATATGAAGCTAATTATGCAGCTATCAGATGAAGACCGGAATGTAGTACTGCAAACGCTCCCGGATAAACCTATGGTATCGCAGGAAGAGTTTGATATGATCAGGAATTACTACGACCGCCTGGCTCCTGATGCACTAACGCTTCCCCCTGTTACTGCTACGCAGCCCCTGGAACAATTTGAGCCAACCACGATTTCATTACCGGAACACACGGTACCGCTGGTTACTGTAGTGAAAGCAGATTCGCTGCACAAAAAAGTATATATAGGAACGCGTCTTTCTAAATTCTATACATTGTCTGATCAATTTATTGTCCAGGATTCTGCTGTACTGGAAAGTCCACCCTCCGATATATATTTCCATCGCGACAGCACCTCTATACTGCTCATGGGGATGATGGATCCGAATGATCTGTTGCGGGGCAAGATCGTAACACTGAAAAAGCAGCCTCATACAGTGTTGAGCGGTTTGCAGCGTCCGGTAAATATGCAAGAGACTGATCTCAACAAAGACGGGCTCACAGACTATATCATCTGTTCGTTTGGAAATTATACCGGCGCTTTGCTGGCATACGAAAACCTGGGAAACAACCAGTACAAAAAACATGTACTCATCAATGCTCCGGGTGCCCGCAACACTGTGATTAAAGATGTTGATAATAATGGCTTCCCGGATATTATAGCCCTGATGACGCAAGGCGATGAACGTATCATCATGCTGTTAAACCAAGGTGGCTTCGACTTTCGTGTGAATACAGTGCTGCGCTTCCCGCCGGTATATGGCAGCAGCTATTTCGAGCTGGCAGATTTCAACCGCGATGGGAAACCGGATATAGTATATACGAATGGCGATAATGCCGATTACTCGATCACATTAAAACCGTATCACGGGGTGCGTGTATTTATGAACGATGGCACCAATCATTTTGAAGAGTCTGCTTTTTATCCGCTATACGGTGCCTTTCAATCGCAGACTGCCGACTTCGATAGCGATGGCGACCTTGATATAGCAGCAATCGCTTTCTTCCCTGACTATAAACACCATCCGGAGCATAGTTTTGTATACCTTGAAAACAAGGACGGTAAATTTGTTCCGCATACTACGCTCCTTGCATCAACCGGCCGCTGGATAACGATGGAAGCAATTGATATTGACCGGGATAAAGATATAGATATACTCTTAGGTGCACTCGACTTTGAATACAATGTTCCGCCTTCGTTAATGGAGCAGTGGAGACGGGATAAGACTTCGGTGCTTGTGTTGAGGAATAAACTGCATTAGAATCGTTATCCGTTACAGGTTAATCGTTATTAGGAAGAGTATATTAGCGGTTACCCTAAACGATCTGTGCTATTCTGTGAGGTCTGCGGGAAATAAATGTATTGTATTTTATTCCCACATCCTGATGGCTATCGGGAACAGAATAGCACAGAAAAATAAGTTATTCATTACTGATTAAT
>NZ_DAIQRQ010000003.1:5668-63822 GCF_036786105.1 Ohtaekwangia sp. | reverse complement strand
TTTTAATTCCGTTACCTGTTACACGTTAATAGGAACCACAAACTCGCAGTTTTTCCAAAAAACGCTTGCATTATATCAACTAATAATTTAGTTTTATACCTAAATAGATAGTCAATGAAAGATTTGAAGGAACTGACCAAGGCCGAGGATCAGGTCATGCAGATATTGTGGAAACTTGAGAGGGCGTTCGTCAAAGACATTGTTGAAGAAATGCCCGATCCAAAACCTGCATATAATACGGTGTCTACCATTGTGCGCATCCTGGAGACAAAAGGCTTTGTCGATCATAAAGCCTATGGCAAAACGCATGAGTACTTCCCCACAATTACCAAAGAGAAGTATACCAAGTTCTACCTCAACAACCTGCTGAAAGGCTATTTCAACGGATCGTTTCAAAACCTGGTGTCATTCTTCGCCAGGGAAAACAAGCTGGATGCGAATGACCTGGAGAAACTCCTGAACGAGATCAAAAAGGATCAAAAGTTCTAAGCGTAAGTATACCTACATCTTGATGTAAATGCACCGACCATGAACATATACCTGAATTATCTGCTGGAAGCCAATCTAGCATTGTGCATTTTTATGGCACTCTATATTGTTGTGCTGCGAAATGAAACAAACTTCCAATGGAAGCGGGGATTCTTGTTGCTGGCAATAATCGCATCGGTTGGGTTGCCTTTGCTGCACTTCAACGCTACCCGGCATGTGGTGCCTTTGCTGAGCGACATGGTGCCACCTACGTGGCTGCCGGAAATTACCATCCACGGAAGTAACGAAGTTGCCGGGCAGACAACGGATACAACCTATACTGCCTGGTCGTATATAAATATAGTATACGGCTCCGGGATTATACTCTGCCTGGCGTTGTTTATGTTTCGGCTAAGCAGGTTGCTTACGAAGTGTTATCGTGCTTCGGCGTACCGTTATGATGATCTTCTGATTATCGAATCGACAGAGAATAAGTCCGCATTCTCATTCTTCCGGTATATTTTTATCGGGCAAGCCGATCAGCTTTCGAATGTTGAAAAGCTACAAATTATTGAACACGAACGGGTACATGCCCATCAACTACACTCCATCGATATTTTACTGGTAAACCTGCTGGGTATTTTCTTCTGGTTCAATCCGGTAATTATAGTATATAAAAAGATATTCATTCAGCTCCATGAGTTTGAAGCAGATGCGCGCGCTGTGGCAAACCGGGATATGAATGAGTACTGCAGCCTGCTGGCGAAGGTTGCTTTACTGTCGGCCGACTTTAAACTCGCCAACCATTTTAGTAATTCTTTAACCGTAAAACGAATTGAAATGATGCGAACAATCAAATCGAAAATAAAGGGTTGGAAAGTTGCCGCGATACTCAGTATGCTGCCGGTAATTTTCTTTATCGTGTCTTGTCAGGATCAGGTAGCAAGCGAAGCTCAGGATATAGCTAAAAATTCTACGATGGCACTCGATATTCCGAAGGAAGTAGAAATGCGCCTGGAACAAATGCGAATGGCACATCCTGACAAGAAGTTCATTGTGATCGAACCGGATGCAAATGCTGTTGACAAAGCAGCCGATCTGCAGCGGAAAACCGGAGCGCTCGATCCTTCACAAATTGTATCGATGGATGTAATGAAGAACATCCAGGATAAAAATGGCAATGCACGTTCATTCATCATCATTGAGTATAATGAAACGACTGAGAAAGTTGCCAGCAGTGCTGTGAAAGATGGCGAGATATTCACGGTAGTAGAAGAGACTGCTACGTTTGATGGTGGATTTGAAGCCATCGGAAGTTTCCTTTCAAGCCACCTGGAATATCCGGAAGAGCTGCGTGAGCAAGGTGTAGAGGGAAAAGTGTTTGTACAGTTTGTAGTCAACACCGATGGATCGCTGAGTAATTTTGAAGTGATCAGAAGCTCGGACGCACGTCTCAACGATGCAGCCCTGGGCGCTGTAAGATCAATGCCTCATTGGAATCCCGGCAAGCAAAAAGGTGTAGCCGTGCGACAGCAATTTGTTCTGCCGATTGTATTCGCACTGAATAGCGGCAGCAAAAATACGGCAGGGTAAATCTATTTAAAGACTGGTTGGTTATTTCAACCAGTCTTTAATTTCGCTATAGGGAATTACTACATCGGTTGGCCCGGCTGCATAAGGAGCAACTTCGTAGCTGTTGTAGAAGAATTGTATACCTTCTTTGGTAAATCCATAGTTCTGGTTGAGCTTGAATTTATCGTCGGGAAAATCAAAGAAGTTATTTTTGAATGATGCCGTATCAGCCAGCTCGCGCTCACGGCGAAATATAGCTTCACCCAGTTTGGTAAGCGCTGCCTGATAACCCGGCTTTAGAAAATCGCTAAGCGTGGCTGTCTTCCCGGTGCGCGGGTTGATGTTGATGAACGTGACTGCAGCATTGGGATGCGCGCCTCCGGAATAGTCGTCTGTATTTACCGTCAGGCTAACGAGCGAATCACCAGCGATATTCACCGTTACATCTGTCGTATGATACCAGCCACCCATACCAATCGCTTCCGAATCGGCCTGGATAAAGTTTTCGTATTCCTCAATAAAGATGTTGCCGGTTTGTTCAAGTGTTTGCACAAGACCTTCTGAATAACCTGCCGATACTGCTGAATCGATCTTGAATTTTATCATCAGCGATATAGCCGTATCTATACCACTGAACTCCGGATAGCTTACTTCGAAGGAAGCACATTGCAGTGAGTCGCCCTGGCAGTTGCTGGAGTATTTGGCAAAGTTCTTTATATGATACGCGACTGGCAAAGCGTGTTCATGTTTCTCTTCTTTCCTGCTGCAGGCATACAAAAAAAACGTGGCCATGACAGCCACGAATAAATATTGTTTCATAACAGATATAGGGTGTTAATTGGCTTTCTTATCAAAGATTTCGGCAAGTTTACTTTCCAATGCCGAACCTCGCAGATTCTTGGCGATGATCACACCGTTCGGATCGAGCAACAGGGAAAACGGAATACTGGTAATATTATACGTCTTTGCAGCTTCTGACTGCCAGTACTTCAAATCAGAAACGTGGGTCCAGGTAAGGCCGTCCTGGTGAATAGCATTAATCCAGTCCTGTTTGGAGCGGTCGAGTGATACACCGAAAACCGTAAATCCTTTTGATTTATACTTGTTGAAAGCGCGCACCACGCTCGGGTTTTCCTGGCGGCAGGGCCCGCACCATTTTGCCCAGAAATCCAGCAATACATATTTACCACGCACAGACGAAAGCTTCACAACGTTGCCGGCTGTATCCGGTAATGCTATTTCAGGAGCAGGCTGGCCAATGGCCAATACCTTCATGCGATCTACCATGGTAACAAACTCTTTCGACACCGCATAGTCGGGCCATTCCTTCTTGAGCTTGTCAGCTACTGCGATATATACATCGGTATATTTATCGCGATCGAGTGTATTGCCTTGCAGCAAGTTGATCGTTCCCAACGATGCCGGCTGGCTCTTCAAAAATTCAGCAAGCTTATCGTGTGTTTTTTGTATCTCCTTCTGATACGTAGCTTGAAGCTCTGCTATACGGGCATTGTCTTTCGCCTGCACAGCTTTATTAAAGTCTTCATTCAACTGTATAATTACCGGTGAGCGTTCTGCTTCTGTAAGGATAGATTGTGCTTTGCGGATCAGATCGATCTCGGGTGAACCGGTAACCTCTACAAATCCACGCGGATCATTTCCATCCACGTTAATCTGCACATTGCTTTTATACAAAATAAAGTCGACCACCTGGCGGTTGAAGAAATTGATCTTATAATATCCCGGCTCCGATAATGTTACCGTTTTGGAATAGGTATAATTACTTCGAAGGGTAATGGTATCCTGCCAGCCGAAAGTACCGTCTTTAATTTGCTGGATCATGATCTTACCATCCTTTTGCGGATAGCCAACTTTACCGCTCACCGTTACCTTCCAGCCAGCGGCTGCATCGGCATCTTTCGGTTCTTCACGAGTGGTAGAGGAGCATGAAAACCCAAGCGCCAAAAGCATAAAGCTAAACGCTCTGATCTTGCTTCCTATACCGGATACTGTTTGCTTTTTGCCTTCCGCTTTCTGCTTTATCGCCTCTCGTATCATACTTCTTCCAGTTTGCTTGTTAATAATTGTGTTGCCACTTTGGGATCAGCTTTGCCTTTGCTGCGCTTCATCACTTCGCCCATAAACATACTGATGATCCCTTTTTTGCCGTTCTTATACTCTTCCACTTTCAACGGAAACTCTTTGATAACCTGCTCCACGATAGGAAGAATAGTATCCTGACTGCTGTCTTGTATTACGTTCAACTGCTGCGCTACTTCCAGTGCGGATTTACCCGGATTTTTCAACAACTCAGGGAATACGCGTTGTGATGCTGTAGCAAAGTTGATTTTGCCCTGGTCGATCAATGCTATGATATCAGCAATAATCGATGGCGCCAGTGGAAACTCATCCGCTGACAACGTCAGTTCATTGAGATACGATTTCACCGGGCCCATTACCCAGTTGGATGCTGCCTTATAGTTTTTGGTAAGCTTGCACACTTCTTCAAAATACAGGGCTACATCTTTACTATCGGTAAGCACGTGTGCATCATATTCCGGCAATTGGTATTCCGATACATACTTTTGGTATAGCTCGCGTGGTAGCGGAGGCATGGTAGCATGTATCTCGTCAAGCCACGCCTGTGATACTTCCATCGGGCTCAGGTCAGGATCAGGGAAGTAACGATAGTCGTTCAACTCTTCCTTGGTACGCATTCCATACGTCTTGCCATCACCGGCATCAAACGTTCTGGTCTCTGATATAATCGGTTCGCCTTTCTCCAGCATTTCAATCTGGCGATCAAATTCATACTCAATAGCGCGCTGCACGTTGCGAATGGAGTTCATGTTCTTTACCTCCACTTTCTTGCCGTATGTTTTTGAATCCTTCAACATCACAGAGATGTTTGCATCGCAGCGAAGTGAACCTTCTTCCATGTTACCATCGCATATATCCAGGTAGCGTACAAGCTTGCGTATCTCCGTCAGGAAAGCGTAGGCCTCATCGGAGGTGCGCATATCAGGTTCCGATACAATCTCGATCAACGGTACGCCTGCACGATTAAAGTCAACCAATGTATCGGTCTCAGCTGCCAGGTGCATAGACTTGCCCGCATCTTCTTCAATGTGTATACGGTTGAGGCGAATCTCTTTCTCGCCTTCTTTGGTACGAATGGTAACAAAGCCAGTCTTACAGATAGGTGTACGATCCTGTGTGATCTGATATCCTTTTGGAAGATCGGGATAGAAGTAATTCTTACGATCGAAGATATTGAAGCGCGTAATATTCGAATGACAGGCTATACCCATCTTGATAGCATACTCCACTACTTTCTTGTTAAGCCGTGGCAGCGTTCCGGGGTGCGCCAGCGTAATAACACCTACGTTCGTATTGGGCAAGCTTCCATACTCGGTAGAATCAGTATTGTATATCTTGCTCCTGGTGAGAAGCTGCGCGTGCACTTCAAGACCAATGACGAGGGTGTATTTGTCGCGTAAATTACTCATGTTCGTTGTCGTTTGTTTTGGCTTCGATCGTTATCCGTTATCCGTTAGTCGTTATCCGTTAGTCGTTATCGGTAGTTACGGTTAACCTGTAACGAATAACGATTAACCTGTAACAATTACCGGCTAGTTGCCGATTAATTTACGTGCTTTTTCAATAACAGCATCTAATCCGTTCAGGTTCTTGCCGCCAGCGGTAGCAAAGAAGGGTTGACCTCCTCCTCCTCCATCTATTTCTTTGGCGAGTTCCTTCACCAGGTTGCCGGCATGATATTGATTCGTCTGCGCCAGCTTTTCGCCGATCATTACCGTTACCTGCGGCTTGCTTTCTACGTCAGCAGCCAGGATCAATAACAGATCATCGAATTGATTGCGCAGGGCATACGCTATATTCTTCAACGCATCGGCATTGGGTACTGATACTTTTTCCAATATCAGATGATAGCCGTTCGACTTTACTGCTTTGCGTACCAGCTCGTCTTTTATAAGATTGGCTTTCTCCTGGTTAAACACTTCAATCTTCTTTTCGAGCGCATGTTTTTCTTCGGAGAGATTCTTCAGCGATGTGAGGAGATCCTTCGGATTCTTCAGCAGCGCGCGAACTTCATCGAGCAACGCAATCTCATTACGAACAAACTGTTCTGCATTCTCAGAGGTAATTGCTTCAATCCTGCGAACACCGGCCGCTACTGAGCTCTCTGATGTAATTTTGAAGAGCCCTATATTTCCTGTTGACTTCACGTGTGTTCCTCCACAAAGCTCTACGGAGAATTTAGGATCGAAGGTAATCACGCGGACAAAGTCTCCATATTTTTCTCCGAAGAGGGCCATCGCTCCCAATGCTTTTGCCTGGTCGATGGGGACATTGCGCTTTTCATCGAGATGAATGTCTTCGCGTATTTTACTATTGACTATATCTTCTACTTTCTGAATTTCTGCAGGCGTCATCGCTGCAAAATGAGAGAAGTCGAAGCGTAATATTTTATCATTTACCAGCGAGCCTTTCTGCTCTACGTGTTTACCCAATACCTGGCGCAGCGCTGCGTGCAGCAAGTGCGTAGCCGAGTGATTGTCCATACTCAACTGACGCTTGTGTTTATCTACAACCGCTGTGAAGCTGGCCGAAAGATTTTCAGGAAGCTTATCGGCAGCATGGACGATCAGTTCGTTTTCTTTCTTTGTATCGGTGATATATATTTTTTCGTTCGCACTTTCTATATAGCCTGTATCGCCTACCTGTCCACCGCTCTCGGCATAGAAAGGTGTGCGATCGAATACCAGTTGAAAAAGCTCTTTATTCTTCTGCTTGAGCTTTCTATACTTGGTGATCTTTATTTCTGATTCGAGATAATCATACCCGATAAATTCCGACTTCACGTCCTCTCCTACAATCACCCAGTCGCCAGTTTCTTTTGCTGCTGCAGCTTTGGAGCGCGATTTTTGTTTTTCCATCTCTACTCTAAAGCCATCTTCATCTACCGTGAAGCCGCGTTCGCGGGCAATCAGTGAAGTAAGATCGAGCGGAAAGCCGTAGGTATCATATAGTTCAAAAGCCTGCTCACCGCTTATGGATTGCAATCCTTCCATACGCTTCAAGCCTTTCTCCAACGTGCGGAGAAATGATGTCTCCTCTTCAAAAATTACTTTGCTAACATATTCCTCCTGCGATTTGAGTTCCGGGAATACATCTTTCAGTTGATTGCCCAACACGGCTACCAGTCTATATATAAAAGGCTCCTTGAAGTTGAGAAATGTAAATCCATAACGCACGGCTCTTCTTAATATCCTGCGGATTACATATCCGGCACCTGCATTGGAAGGCAACTGTCCATCGGCAATGGCAAACGATACGGCACGCACGTGGTCGGCAATAACGCGCATGGCGATGTCGGTCTTTTCTTCTGTTTTATACTTGATGCCAGATGCCTGCGCTATATAATCAATCAGCGGTGTAAATACATCGGTGTCATAATTCGAGTGTACGAGATTGATAGCCCGGCACAGACGCTCGAAGCCCATACCGGTGTCTACGTTCTTGTTGGGCAGCGGCTTAAGCAATGTGAGCTGCGAGCGAAGTCTTTCGCGTGCTACTTTCTTATCATCACCTTTATATTCCAGATCGAATTTGAAAAGCTCACTGGCTCCGCCTTTCTCCGGATTCCAGTAGCGCTCAAATTCCATGAACACGTTGTTCCATATCTCGATCACCTGTGGATGATCGTTGTTCACGAGTTCCTTACCGGGCACCGCTTTGCGTTCATCATCCGGACGAAGGTCAACATGTATTTCAGAGCATGGACCGCATGGACCGAGGTCGGCCATCTCCCAGAAGTTATCTTTCTTGTTGCCCAGAATAATGCGATCTTCGGCTACAAATTGCTTCCAAAGATCAAACGCTTCCTGGTCGAACGGCAGGTTGTCGTCTTTATCACCGGCAAAAACGCTTACATACAGGCGGTCCTTCGGAAGTTTATATTCTTCAGTGAGTAATTCCCACGCCCAGGCTATGGCGTCCTTCTTGAAATAGTCACCGAACGACCAGTTTCCGAGCATTTCGAACATGGTGTGGTGATAGGTATCAATACCAACTTCCTCAAGGTCATTATGTTTACCGCTTACACGGAGACACTTTTGAGTATCGGCTATGCGGCTCGACTTCGGCATGGCGTTTCCTAAGAAGTAGTCTTTGAACTGCACCATCCCCGAGTTGGTGAACAACAGCGTAGGGTCATTCTTCAGTACCAAAGGAGCTGAAGGAACGATGGTATGCCCTTTTTTCTCAAAAAACTCTAGAAATTTCCGTCTGATCGAACCCGAATCCATTACTATTATTGTTAAAATCTGTTTTACATCTTACCCGATGCTGACGCCTGTTGGTAGAACGAGGGTTTGGCAGGGCAAGGGTTTTTACTATATTAGCCCGCAAAAAAATACGAGCAAGCCACAAAATTAAACGCAGATGACAGAGATTAAGCAGGTATCAGATATTTTTTTCTGGCTTGAAACACCTTTTGCTAACAGACCCTGACCTGACTTAATGAAGGACGTAAAGTACATCTACAACCCGAAGACCTGTCAATACGAGCGTGCCCGTCTTACATGGCGCGACATCGTTCTTACCGGTTTTGGTATACTCTTCACTGCTACACTATTATTTATAGGTATTGTTGTTCTCCACAACCGCTTTGTTACTTCTGACTACGAGCGGCAGCTTCGCGCTGAAAACAAATTGTTAAAGGAGCACAAGCCGGTGCTGATGGAGAATCTCAACGAGATCGAAACCACACTGCAAAAACTCAAATCCGAAGAAAAAGACCTGTACACCAAGTTGTTCAATACAACGCCACCATCTGAAAAGAACGTAGCCGCCTCACTATCCAAAGAAAAAGTGTTACTGGCCGATGCTGGTGATTTCCAGTCGATGCTCGAAACATTGAAAGGACGATCAGACGCTTTGTACGATCGCACCACCGATTCGCATGCTGCTACCCGCCCCATCAGCGAACAAGATCTGGCGATGATGCTTTCTCTCCCTTCTATACTTCCCATTCAAAACCTTGAAGCTGAAAAACTTGTATCCGGATTCGGCAAACGCGTCAATCCGTTCCATAAAGGTATGTACCTCCATCCCGGTGTTGACTTTATTGCTACTCGCGGCACCGAAGTAGTCGCCACCGCTCCGGGAGAAGTAAATGATATAAATAAAAATGAGTTGCAAGCCGGATATGGCAATTCGATCGTGATTGATCATGGCCACGGTATGTCTACACGTTATGCACACCTGGAAACCATTACGGTACGTCCGGGTCAAAAAGTAACAAAGGGTATGGTGATCGGCACGGTGGGAAGCACCGGAGGTTCGGTTGCACCCCACCTGCATTATGAAGTGATACGCGATGGCGAGCATGTCGATCCCTCTCTCTATTTTATAGAAGGCATTACCAGCCGGCAGCATCATCAATTACTCGAACGCAATAAGCAATCAAACCAGTCGCTCGATTAATGGCACGCATTAAGTACAAATACAATTCGGAAACACTGCGCTATGAACCATGGCGCCTGAAAGGTAAAGCACTCCGTCTTCGCTCTTTTATACTCTTTGGTATATCGCTCGCGTTGGCACTGGTGGCATACAGTTTCTATATCCAATATGTAGGCTCGTTTGATGAGATCATATTGAAACAGAAGAACCAGACACTAAAAGTAGAATGGCAACTGATTCAGGACCGCACGCACGAAGCATACGCAGAGCTGCATCAGCTGATCGATAAAGACGACAACAATTACCGCGTAATTCTCGATGCCGAACCGCTGCAACCCAGTGAGCGCCAGGCCGGTGTCGGTGGTAGTGTAAAACTTGAAACAAAAGAGTTTCAGGATTTTCCGATCGTGCTCAACAACTATACTTCCGTGATGCAATTAAAACGTCAGCTGGATGTTGAAGTACAATCGTACGGCAAACTGAAGTCGATGATCGAAGATAAACTGGAGGCGTGGGCATCGCGACCTGCTATTCAGCCGATCAGCAACAAAGAACTTTCACGCCTGCACATGACGTATGGAACGCGCTACCATCCTATCTTCCATAAATATATGGCGCATAACGGTCTCGATTTTGCAGCCCCTAAAGGAACTCCGGTATATGCTACCGGCGATGGCAAAGTAATCAAAGCTTACTTCTCCGGATCATACGGTAATGTGGTGTATATTGATCACCGCTATAATTTTGAAACCCGCTATGCACACCTCTCAGGGTTTGCTGTGCAGGAAGGTGAAGCGGTCAAACGCGGACAAGTGATTGGCTATGTTGGAAGTACCGGCAACTCGGTAGCTTCGCATTTACACTACGAAGTGCTATACAAAGGACAGCATGTTCACCCGATCAACTTCTTTCAGCGCGACCTGAGCAACCGGGAATATCAAAAGCTGATCGAGATTGGAAGTCAACAGGAACACCCGCTTGACTAAAACTGATTCGTGATCACTGAAATCTCTGCAAGTATTTTCTTTTCCATACCCTATACCAATGGCGGTTTACCGGATATTGGCGGTGAGATGTCATGTTGTTGAAGAACAACGCTACGATCAACAGAATTGTAACACCACTCAATACGGGGCTTAACAGGTACATATACCCGAGCGCTTTGATCTTTTCAGAACCGATAATGGCAATTAATGCCGTGGCCCCGCCCGGGGGATGCAATGTGCGTGTAATCTGCATCAGCACAATGGAAATAGAAACAGCGAAAGCAGCTGCCAGCCATACTTCCGGCACGAGATAACGAATCGTTACTCCAACAAAGGCGCACACCAGGTGGCCACCAATCAAATTACGGGGCTGCGCCAGCGGCGATTGTATAACACCGTATAGGAGAACGGAAGAGGCACCGAATGATCCGATCAGAAAGAGATTGTCAAGGTCTGATAATGAGCGGCTTTGCAAGTAACCAATAAGGCCTATACCGAAGAACGAACCGATAAAGGTCCATAAGTGCTCTTTGAAATCGATGAGCGTTTCTTTGTATACCACGATCTTGAGCAATCGTACACGCCGCTTCAATTTTTTCATGCCGCAAAAATAATCCTGATATGGGTACCGCATCATTAGAAAGTGATTAGCACTCCGGCGATATTCCTTTGCCGGGTTATGAAAACTTTTTTTCTTTGCACCTTATAATTCACTGATGATGCGCCTTTTATTACTCCCTGCTTTATTTCTTGCTTCTACCCTTATTTCAACAGCCCAACAGCGCCAGGATTCGGTCGCTATAGCCCACGATTCTACTGAATATACACGGAAAGATACACTCACCATTATTGGTGTTGGCGATATTATGATGGGTACCAGTTACCCGGAAGATAAACTGCCCCCGGAAGATGGTGCCTTTTTGATGCGCGAGGTAGAACCTGTTCTTCGCAATGCTGATGTTACTTTTGGTAACCTGGAAGGTACACTACTCGATGCCGGTGGCACACCTAAGAAATGCAAAGACCCAAAAGTATGTTACGTTTTTAGAACACCTACACGCTATATCAAGAACCTGATTAGCGCAGGTTTTGATATGATGAGCCTTGCCAACAATCACGCGGGTGATTTTGGTGATATCGGACGCAACAGCAGCATGAAAACGCTCGAAGCAGGTGGAATACTCCATGCCGGGCAGGTAAATCAGAAGACGGTTATTTTTACCAAAGACAGTGTACGCTATGGATTGGTGGCCTTCGCCCCCAACAGCAATTGCGTTAACCTGAATGACCTGGAAGGTGCCAGTGCCCTGGTAAAGCAACTTGACTCACTGGTTGATATCGTAATCGTTTCGTTTCACGGCGGTGCAGAAGGTGCTCAATATCAAAATATACCACGCACCAACGAATTATTTCACGGCGAAAACCGCGGCGATGTATACAAATTCTCACGCACCATGATCGATGCGGGTGCCGATATTATTTTTGGTCATGGCCCGCACGTAACACGCGCCGTTGATGTATACAAAGATCGCTTTATTGCTTATAGCATGGGAAATTTTTGTACCTACCGCGGCATCAGTGTATCAGGAGTAAATGGCCTCGCTCCTATTATTAAAGTGTATACCGATCGCACGGGCAAACTTTTCAAGGCAGAGATTACGCCTACATATCAGACGTATGGCAGTGGAGTAAAGATAGACCCTCAAAAACAGGTGATTAAAAAGATACAGGAGCTTACCAAAAAAGATTTACCCGAATCCCGAATCCGCATTGATGATAATGGTTTAATTACTTATCTTGCTCAGTAACATGGCTTATAAAGAAAAGGAAATTGAAAAGCTTTACTTCTCCATTGGTGAAGTTGCCGAGATGTTTAACGTTGCTCCGTCCTTGATCCGTTTCTGGGAATCTGAATTTGATCTGATCAAGCCTAAGAAAAACCGGAAGGGAAATCGCCAGTTTACAAAAGAAGATATTGATAACGTAAGAACCATCTATCACCTGGTAAAAGAAAAAGGATTTACCCTGCAAGGTGCCAAAGAAATGTTACGGAATGATACACAGGCGGTAAAAGACAAAATGGAGATGCTCGATTCACTGAGGCGCGTTCGGAGCTTCCTCATCGAGATGCGCGATAAGCTTCGCTAACCAGATATACTACTGAAGCATTTTTAAAATATATTTTTCAAAAAGCTATTAAGAGCCGGTGTAATTTAGCACCGGCTTTTATATTTTTAGGCCGTTAAGTTGTGTAAGTATAACCGTTATGGATCAGAACAGGCTAGCGTTGTTGGCATTGCATTTTATACCCGGTATAGGAAATTATACCATTCGCCAGTTGATAAGTTACTGCGGTTCAGCAGAGAAAGTATTCAGAACTCCCAAAGGGAAATTACTAAAGATACCGGGTGTAGGCGAAGTTACCGCGCAGGCAATCGTTAATGAAAAGCCATTCGGACCCGCTGAAAATGAATGCAAGCTTGCAGAAAAGAACGATACCCGGCTTATTTTCTATACCGATCGCGATTATCCGTATCGACTGAAACTCATCAGCGATGCACCTTCATTGTTATACGTGAAAGGCAATATTGATTTTGAGAATACAAAGGCCGTTGCCATTGTAGGTACACGCAAGTCTACCGACTACGGAAAGCAATGCGTGGAAGAATTAGTGGAAAGTCTGGTGCCTCACAACGCGCTGATCATAAGCGGCCTTGCCTATGGTATAGATATACTTGCTCACAAACAGTCATTGCGCCACGATCTGCCTACGGTAGGTGTGCTTGGCAGCGGTATGGATATAATATACCCTTCTGTACATACTGAAACTGCACGTAAGATGATAAACCACGGTGGATTGATCACCGAGAATCCGTTCGGCACCAAACCCGATGCTCATAATTTTCCGGCACGCAATCGTATCATCGCCGGGTTGTGTGATGCGCTGATAGTCGTGGAAGCTGCCGAGAAAGGCGGTGCGCTCATCACAGCAGAAATTGCCAACAGCTATAACAAAGACGTATTTGCTTTTCCCGGAAATATAGGGCAGAGTTTCTCAGCAGGTTGCAACAATTTGATTAAAAGCAACAAAGCACACCTCATCACTACGATAAAAGACCTTGAGTATATAATGAACTGGAGCGCGAATGAAAAAGCTGGTCCTAAAAAAGAAACCTTCAACATCGAAGTATATACTCCCGATGAGCAAACCGTACTGAAAACATTACTAGCCAACAATCATCAACTGATGATCGATGAGCTTAGCTGGCGGGCAGGTATATCGGTAAGCATGCTGGCATCGATTCTGTTAGGACTGGAATTCAAAGGCATTATTGCCACGCTGCCGGGAAAAGTGTATAAATTAGCTGTGAGTTATTAGCTGCGAGCTGATAGAAAAATACAGGAATGTCCGGAAGACGAAAGCATGCACAATGCTCAAACTCACACTTCTGGTAGCTAGCAGCTAAAATAAAAAACCGACAGACAAACGCTGCCGGCTTCGGAACACTATAATCTAACCCCCTATACCACAGGTTCCGAAAGATCTTTCGGTTTCTGTAACCTTACAGCGACAATAGTATGGGGCAAATCTGAATTAAATCTGAACTTTGAATCTTCTTCTTTATTTTTGCCTGAAATCTATACAGCAGCTGTCTGGAGCTCCAGAATCCATCCAGATTTGCTTTATTTGTTTGCAGAAACAATGAAACGGGCCAACGCAATAGCGCTTTTGATTCTATATCTCTTCGCCAATACCGAATTGCACCAGGTATTCAGGCTGCCTGTTTTCTTTCAGCATTACTTTGAGCACCAGGAAGAAAATCCTCATATCAGTATGCTGGAGTTTATTACCCTGCATTATTTCAGTGGCGATATACGCGATGCTGATTATGAGCGCGATCAGCAATTACCCTTCAAGCACGCGCACTGCTGTGTAGAGCTCGGAAGTATATCACTGGCTGTTCCCACCGATTACTTTACAGAGCCGGTTGTTAACTTCTCGTTGTTATCCCGAAAGAACGTCATTCTTCAACCACTCTTCTGCTCATCAGCTTTCCTGTTTTCTATCTGGCAACCGCCCCGGGCCTGATCATCATTTAATTTTTTTATAGACAAGCGTACTTCTGCAATTTTTCGCAGAATGCTTTTGCTTGCATGTTTCTATTTTTAAAATGACTTGGCGCATGCTTCATTCCATTATTCAATTTTCCATACGCAACAAACTTATCATTGGCTTGTTCATCGTGGCGCTTATCTGTTGGGGAGCTTACTCTGTAACAAAGTTACCCATCGATGCTGTGCCCGATATCACTAATAACCAGGTGCAGTTGATCACGGTTGCCCCATCACAATCAGCCCTGGACATCGAGCGACTTGTTTCATTTCCGGTAGAGCAAACTATGGCTACTATACCCGGCATTGTAGAGATACGCTCTATTTCACGATTCGGATTATCGGTAGTCACCATTGTATTTACCGATGAAACCGATGTATACTGGGCCCGTCAGCAAGTGAGTGAGCGACTCACCGAAGCAAAGAAACAAATTCCATTGGGAGTTGGCACACCCGAGCTGGCCCCCATCACTACCGGACTTGGCGAAATATACCAGTACCAGCTTAAAGTAAAACCCGGTTATGAAGGTAAATATACTCCCATGGAGCTTCGCACCATTCAGGACTGGATTGTGCGCAGGCAACTGCTGGGTACTAAAGGCCTGGCAGACGTAAGCAGTTTTGGTGGCCAGGTAAAGCAATACGAGATCTCCCTGTCACCCGAAAAACTGAGGAGTCTCAATCTGTCGATACAGGATGTATTTGCTGCACTCGAAGGCAACAATCAGAATACCGGTGGCGCCTATATCGAAAAAAATAACAGTGCATACTTTATCCGCAGCGAAGGATTGATCACCTCCGCAGAAGATATAGGGAGTATCATTGTGCGCACTTCACACTCCGGCACTCCCCTGCTCATTCGCGATGTAGGCACCGTTAACCTTGGTCATGCCATACGATATGGTGCTATGACTGAGAACGGCAAAGGAGAAACGGTTGGCGCTGTAGTGATGATGTTGAAAGGCGACAACTCTTCGGAAGTGATCAAGCGTGTAAAGGAGCGCATCGCCGTGATCGAAAAGACCTTGCCGGAAGGTATAACAATCGCCCCCTTTCTCGATCGAACCAAGCTCGTGAACAATGCTATTGATACCGTAACAAAGAATCTTGCAGAAGGAGCACTCATTGTAATCTTTGTGTTGGTGCTGTTGCTGGGTAACCTGCGTGCGGGCCTGGTAGTAGCATCGGTAATACCCCTGGCGATGTTGTTTGCCATCATCATGATGAATCTCTTCGGTGTATCCGGAAATCTGATGAGCCTCGGGGCCATCGATTTTGGTTTGATTGTAGATGGTGCTGTGATCATCGTGGAGGCAACCTTGCATCACATTACACTTTCCACGGGCCCAGGCCGGCTTACGCAAGTACAGATGGACAAAGAGGTAAATGATTCTGCCGGCAAAATGATGAACGCTGCCGCCTTTGGCCAGATCATTATTCTGATCGTATACCTGCCTATTCTTTCATTGGCAGGCATAGAAGGTAAAATGTTTCGCCCTATGGCCGAGACAGTAATCTTTGCCATTATCGGCGCATTCATTCTATCGCTTACGTATGTACCGGTAGCATCTGCATTGTTCCTAAGCAAATCCGTCACGCATACGAAAAATATATCTGACAGGATCATCGATTGGCTTCATACCATCTACGCACCTGCACTGCAGTGGTCACTGAAACATCGTAAGCCCATTGTTGGCGCCGCTGTTACATTGCTTGCTATCAGTATCTTTATATTTACTCTCCTCGGTGGTGAATTTTTACCGGAGCTGGATGAAGGCGATTTCGCTGTAGAAACAAGGCTCGTTACCGGCAGCAGTCTTACTGCTACCATAGAAGTTACCGAGCGGGCAGAAAAGGTTTTACTTCAAAATTTTCCTGAAGTTGAAAAAGTGATCTCCAAAATAGGCTCAGGCGAAATTCCCACCGACCCGATGCCCGTGGAAGCGGCAGACCTGATGGTGGTGATGAAAGATAAATCGGAATGGACAAGTGCTTCTACAAAAGACGACATGATCCACAAAATGGAAGAAGCGCTACGCCAGCAAGTACCCGGTGTGTGGTTCGGATTTCAGCATCCTATACAAATGCGCTTCAACGAGCTCATGACAGGTGCACGTCAGGATGTTGTGGTAAAAATATATGGTGAAGACCTCGATCAACTTACACGCTATGCACAGAAGCTCGGTAGACTCGTAAAATCCATTGAAGGCACAGAAAGTTTATTCATTGAGAACATGACGGGATTGCCCCAGATCATTGTACGCATGAAGCGCGAACAACTTGCTCGATTCAATCTGTCGGTGCGGCAAGTAAATGAGGTAATCAATGCTGCTATGGCAGGGCAAAGTGCAGGACTCGTTTTTGAAGGCGAGAAACGTTTCGATCTGGTAGTACGCATGGGCATACAAAACCGTCAGTCCATAGAAGATGTGCAAAACCTTACGATACCGTCTCCCGATGGATTGCAGATCCCCCTCTCGCAGGTAGCCGATGTCACCCTGGAAGTTGGTCCCAACCAGATACAACGTGATGATGCCAAGCGCAGAATCGTGATCGGCTTCAACACCCGTGGCCGCGATGTTGAAAGCATTGTAGACGAATTGAAACAAAAGATCGATGCAGGAATCAATTTTGACCCCGGCTATTATGTTACCTATGGTGGCACATTTCAAAACCTGCAGGAAGCCCGTGCCCGTCTTGTTATAGCGGTGCCGGTAGCACTCATTCTTATTTTTATACTACTCTATTTTACATTCGGATCCGTCCATCAGGGATTGCTTATTTATACGGCTATACCTTTATCGGCAATTGGTGGTGTGCTGGCGCTCTGGTTACGGGGTATGCCATTCAGTATATCAGCCGGTGTTGGTTTTATTGCACTGTTTGGTGTCGCGGTATTAAATGGTATAGTATTGATCGCAGAGTTTAACCGGTTGAAAAAAGAAGGGAGCTATACCTTGCATGAAATCATTATGAAAGCGACAGCTGTACGCCTGCGCCCGGTAATCATGACGGCTACGGTGGCCTCGCTCGGCTTTTTACCAATGGCCCTGTCGCAGGGAAGTGGTGCCGAAGTGCAAAAACCGCTGGCAACGGTAGTGATCGGTGGATTGGCCACAGCTACGCTACTTACCCTGATTGTATTGCCGGTACTTTACTATATCGCTGAATCTATGTCAATGCCTAAATCCGAACGTCATGAATTGCAGTAAAAGAAGTATATATTCAGATCGTCAGCGTGCGATTGTAAGCTATAGCATACTGTGTATAGTCGTTGCGTTCGCGGGCTGCTCCACCCCTGTATTTGCTCAGGAATCGGGTACTACACTCGAAGCAGCGATTGCACTGGCATTGGAACGGAATCCATCGATACAGGTCTCTACACTGGAGACTACGCGACAGGAAACGCTGAATCGTGCCTCAATCGACATACCCAAAACGGAAGTATCGTTGCTCTATGGGCAGTATAACAGCATTGAAAAACGTGACAATAATATCACAGTATCACAGAGCATCCCGTTTCCATCTGTCTTCTCGCGACAATTGTCACTAAACAGAGCAATGACCGAAGCAAGCCGGTATCGTGAAAATATATCGCGCAACGATCTGGTATTTTCTGTACGCGAAGTATTCAATCAGTTGCTTTACCTGAAGGCACGTCATCGCATACTGCAGCAGCAAGACAGTTTGTTAGGTGATTTGGCAAAAGTAGCTGCCCTGCACTATAAAACCGGTGAGGGAACATTGCTCGCGAAAACATCTGCAGAAACCCAATGGCATGAACTACAGAACCAGTATAGCCGCAACGAGGCTGATATACATATAGCTTTGAATCGTCTGCAATTGCTTTGTCAGGCGCCTGCAATTACTGCTATTGCCGGCGATCTTGAAACCAGTTTCACAGCGCTGTCGCTAGATTCTGTTTCGGTCGAGCAGAATCCATCTTTACTCTATACGCGACAGCAAATTGAAGTGGCACAGTTGCAAAAGAAACTTGAAACTGCAAGGGCATTGCCTGAATTGAGGCTCGGTTATTTTAACCAGACCCTTATAGGATTACAAACCGTGCAAGGTCAGGAACAATACTTTGGTCCGTCAAAACGGTTTCAGGGATTTCAGGCAGGCATCGCCATACCGTTGTGGTATGCACCGCATGCTTCCAGGATCAGAGCAGCATCGTTAGCTACCGATGTGGCCCGTAAGCAGGAAGAAACCTATATCCTTGCGCTTACACAACAATACAACCAGGCGTATCAGGAACTGCAAAAAAATCGTAACAGCCTAGAATATTACCGAAGCTCTGCATTGAAAACAGCCGATCTGTTAACGCATCAAAGCCGTGTAGCCTTTAAAAGTGGTGAGCTTGATTACGCTACACTTTTACTGAATCTGCGGCAGGCACTGTCCATACACGAAGGATACCTCAGCGCATTGCAGCAATACAATCAGAGCATCATTTTCATTCACTATCTAAACGGAAACAAACCATGAGATATATCGCCATTGGCATTATAACGAGTACACTGCTGGCACAATGCACCGGTAAACCGGCGGAAAAATCGGGTGAGGAAGGGCAGGCAGACTCTGCTACCTTTGTAACTGTAAGCGATGCGCAGTATAAAGCGGCCGCTATTGCTTTCGGAAAAATAGAACAACGGCCTGTTACCCAGCATATACAGGTAAGCGGTAAGCTGGATGTTCCTCCGCAGAACCTCATCACCGTTGCTGCTCCTATGGGAGGCTTTGTAAAAAATACCACTCTGCTGCAAGGTATGAAGGTAAATAAAGGCGATGTTTTGGCTACGCTGGAAAACCAGGACTATATACAATTGCAGCAAGACTACCTGGACAGCAAAAGCAAACTGGAATTTCTGGAGGCTGAGTATAATCGCCAACAGGAGCTTGCACGCGAAAATGTAAATGCACAGAAAGCCTTGCAACAGGCAAAAGCGCAATTTGTAAGCATGAAAGCAGCGGTGAGCGGCCTCGAAGCCAAGCTTTCCATGATCAACATCTCCCCTGCTTCGCTTGCCAACGGCAACGTGCGTCCCTCTATAAATTTATTTGCACCGCTGGGCGGCTATATCACCGAAGTAAACGTCAATATCGGTCAGTTTGTAAATACCACCGATGTTATGTTCCGGATCGTAAACCTCGAACACATTCACGCGGAGCTGCAGGTATATGAAAAGGATATCAGCAAGATTGCTGTAGGCCAGAAAGTACTGTTTCAGGCCACCAACGAAACGTTACAGCGCGAAGCATCGATATACCTGATCGGTAAGGAAATCAGTCCTGAACGCACAGTGCGCGTACACTGTCACCTGGAAAAAGAAGATACAAAATTGTTGCCCGGTATGTTTATATCAGCAACGATAGAAATATCTTCCGCTGCAACTGATGTTGTACCTTCTGACTGCATTGTGAGTTTCGAAGGGGAACAATATATATTTGTACCCGCTAGCGATCGCCATCACTTCGAAGCCGTGTCGGTAAAAACCGGCAACACGACTGATGAGTTTACAGCGATAACATTGCCTCAGAATTTTAAAAGAGAAACTCCCATCGTTACACACGGTGCATTCGAGCTGCTGGGGTTGTTAAAGAACCAGGGCGAAGAAGAGTAATCGCAGTATAGGGCACCTTCAAAAACGGTGCCCTATACTTTTATTATGCAGTGCCACCGTTTGTTTACTATCAGAAAATGTATTTTTTCTGATCATCTTTACAATCACGTACCGGCTACACGTAATCTTTTTTAAGTATTTATACCGAAGTATAGATACGTAATAAGACAGAACTTTTCCACTTTTTAAATAGAATGAGTTCAAATCTTACAATCATATCATTACAATATCACTCTATGATATAGATCATAAAAGATTATGATTTTTGACAGTTGATCGATTAGACAAAACATTACGATCAAGTTACTGCATGACGCTTTCAATTGTCAATCATAAAGGGGGAACAGGAAAGACTACTACTACCGTAAACCTGGGGGCTTCTCTTGCACGCCTGGGGCTAAAGGTATTATTGATTGACTTGGATGCACAAGGCAATCTGGGCTACTCACTCGGTATTGCCGAAACAAGCCCAACACTGACTGAAGTTTTATTCGAAGAAGTTACGTTCGAACAAGCCCTTGTAGCACGCGAAGGAATGGATATACTGCCTGGCAACACCAGCCTGGCTGACCTCGAGCGATCATTGGGAAAAGTTGAAGTACCGTATTATGCATTACGCGATCTGCTTGGTGAATACACTAAAAAGTATGATTATATACTGCTCGATTGCCCGCCATCGCTGTCGCTGCTAACGATTAATGCACTTTGCGCCTCCAGTAGCATAATTATACCCTTGTCGTTAGAAGTACTGTCAGTACGTGGATTGGAAATGATTTTAAATACCGTAAAAGAGGTACAGAAAACACTCAACCCGTCTCTCTCAGTATTAGGTATACTTCCGGTGTTAGTGGATAAACGCAAGAATCTGAATACCGAGATTCTCGATCACATACGTGAACACCATCAATTGAAAATTTTTGACACACACATACGCGCCAACGTCAAAGCTTCCGAAGCGCCTTCTTTTGGCACGAGCATCATTCACTACGCACCGGCTGCTACCAGCGCCCAGGATTATATACACTTCGCAGACGAATTTCTAAAAACATTATCAACCAGCAATAAAAACTATGGCCCTAGGTAAAAACATGAAAAGAGAAACGATTCTCCCGGCTACAACTACGGAATCATCGGCGGTAGTAGTAACTCCGCAAGATCCGCATGAAACAACGCAACTGCAACAGGAATCGCTCGCTGCTTTCGAACAGCTTCGCCGCGAGCTGGATATACGCATGGCACAGGTAAACGTAGCCTGTATTGTATCGGAAGCTGACCTGAAGGGTAACATTACGTTTGTAAACGACACGTTGTGCGAAGTAACACAATATACACGCGAGGAATGCATCGGCCAGCCACACAACATGTTTCGTCACCCGGATACGCCGAAAGAATTGTTCCGCGAATTATGGACTACTATCCGAGCCGGCAAAATCTTCAGAGGGATAATTAAAAACAGGAAGAAAGATGGCAGCCCGTATTGGGTAGATGCGCTTATTGCTCCTGTTACGGATGCCAGCGGCAAGCCCATTAAATATATAGGTGTTCGCTACAATATCACGGAGCAGGTGCTGAAAGAAGAAGAGCTGAAAAAATCCAAGCTCGAATCAGATGGACAACTCTCCGCCATCAACGCCAGCAATCTTTATATAGCATTTGATGTTGACGGAAATATCGTAAAGGCCAACGATCTGCTCCTGAGCACACTGAAATACAGAAAGGAAGACCTGATCGGAAAACACCATCGCATATTATGCGAAGAGAACTATACCTATACGAAAGAGTACGAACGTTTCTGGAATGATCTTCGAAACGGCATTCCACAGGTAAATGAATTCAAGCGCATTGCACGCGATGGCAGCGAAGTGTGGATGCAGGCGAGCTATACACCGGTAAAAGACGAATCGGGCAACGTTGTATCCATCCTTACCATCGGCACCGATACCAGTGTGCAGAAAATTCGCAGTGCAGATTTACTCAGCCAGATGAATGCCATCGGTAAATCAAATGCCGTAGTGGAATTTACCGTAGATGGTTACATTATTACCGCCAACGAGAATTTCCTGACCACAATGGGTTATTCGTTACAAGATGTTGTAGGTAAACATCATCGCATGTTTGTTGACCCGGTATATGCACGAAGCGATGAATACCGGCAACTCTGGAGTAGTCTCTCAGACGGAAACTTTCTTGTTGATACAATCACTCGCATCAACAGACGTGGTGAAAAAGTTTACCTCCAGGCTTCTTACAATCCAATCTATGACCTGAACGGCAAACTTTCAAAAGTAGTAAAGTTTGCACTGGATGTAACAGATATGATACGCGTCATTACAGCAATGTCCGGTGGTAACCTCGGCCTCCGCTGCCAGGTTTCTGCAAATACTACCGGACTTCCTCTGGTAATCAACAAAACGCTTGACAACCTCGCATCGGTGATGAGCAACATCAATCAGGGTTCTGAAGTGGTGGCACGCTCATCTGACCTTCTTCAGCAGAAGACACAGGACATGAAGCGTAACACTACAGAAGTGGCTGCTTCTATTGCACAGATCGCCAGAGGTGCACAAGACCAGGCCCAACGCATTGACGAATCTTCCAAGCTGGTAACACAAGTGCTGCACTCCGCCGGTGAGATGGAAAAGAAAGCGGACTTCATCAGCAAAGCTGCTGCACGCGGACAGGAAGGTTCTAACGCCGGGTTGAAAACCATGAAGAACCTGGTAAAGAATATGAGCGGCATTAAAGAGTCTGCCAGTCTCACAGCACGCTCGATCAATATATTAACACAACGTTCTGAAGAGATCGGTCGCACACTTCGTGTCATTACCGATATAGCAAGTCAGACGAATCTTCTCGCCCTCAACGCGGCTATAGAAGCAGCGCGTGCGGGCGATGCCGGCCGCGGCTTCGCAGTAGTAGCCGATGAAATACGAAAGCTTGCCGAAGATTCACGCCGCTCGGCTGTTGAGATTGAAAAGATCATCAGCGATGTACAGAAAGATACGCAGGCTGCCAGTAAAGCTATCGAGAATATGGAAACCAGCGTAAATGAAGGTAGCGAAGCCACCGAAGAATCATCTCGCATATTTCAGGAGATTACTGTAACAACAGAAGAGACATTTGGGCTCTCGAAAGAAATTCTCAGTACAGCTTCCGGACAAAAGAATGCGATCGATAATGTTGTAAAAAACATGGAACAGATCGTAGTAGTAGCTGAAGAAACAGCAGCCGGTACACAACAGGTTGCCAGCGCGAGTCAGCAAATGAGCAGTGGCATGCTCGACATCTCCAAAGCTGGTGATGAATTATCGACAGTAGCCGCAGAGTTGCAAGCCAGTGTGCAGCAATTCAAATTGAAAGAGCAACTACACCATTGATCTATACTAACATGAATATGCTATCAAAAGAAGATATCAAGCCGTTATTTCATCAGGGCACACGACAAATTGTAGTGTTTCGCCTGGGAGATGAAGAATATGGCATTACCATCGATCAGATCAAGGAAGTAGCCATCACTCCGGTAATTACACGCATGCCGCAGATTCCTGCATATATACTCGGTGTCGGAAACATTCGCGGAAACATCATTGCCCTGCTGGACCTGGAAGAAAAGTTTGGTATACCCCGAAAACAGGTTACATCAATCAACGAAAAGAGTTTCACACTGGTTATTAACCACTCTGAATTTAAAATGGGTGTGCGGGTAAAAGAAGTACCGAACACACTTACCATATCTTCTGCCGATGTAGAAGAGTCGTTCTTCACCGGTAATCATGCGCACGATCAATCCTATATCACCGGTATAGTAAAACGCGACAATCGCCTGATTGTGCTTATTGATATTCTGCGTGTGCTCGGTCAGCAGGAAGTAAAACAATACGTAAACAAAGCCGTTGCAGAATGATTTCCAAGGCACTATCGATCAACGAAGTGAAGGTGTGTAAAGGGCCGGTGGAATTTGTTTGCCATGGGCTCGGCTCCTGCATAGGTCTCTTCGTAACCGATAAACTCCGTAATATTTCCGGAGGTGCACACATTCCTTTACCTCCGGGCGAGGGCAATGCCGACATGCGCGGTGCCGATGAATTACTTTCTGAACTGATGGAAGGATTCCAATCGTTGGGAAGCGATCTGGCCAATCTTCGCGCCAAGGTTGTTGGGGGTGCCCGGATAGTTTCAACACTGGCATCCTGCGGTCACAACAATACAGAATCGGTAATCTCGTTTCTTCGCACACACAAAGTATATATTGCAGCCACCGATACCGGTGGATATATATCACGCACGGCACGCTTTAACAGCGTAACGCAAGAGCTTACGATATTCACATCAGAACTCAAAACATACGCTATCTGATTTTAAAAATTCGACTATGTCTAAAAATGTATTAATCGTTGATGACTCACGCTATATGCGAATGCAAATCCAGGATGCGCTGGAGCAAAATGGATATACAGTGGTTGGACAAGCCGCCACAGGCGAACAGGCCATTGATATGGCATTTGAGCTTCAGCCCGATATTATTACACTTGACAATATACTCCCGGATATGATTGGGCTGGATATACTGAGAGCATACCGCTCAGGAGAATTATCAGCTCAGGTAATTATCATCAGTGCGGTGGGTCAGGAGTCTGTTATCCAGGAAGGATTAGGTCTCGGAGCACGTGGTTATATTGTAAAGCCTTTTACTCCGGAACAATTACTTCAGACCATTCAAGCGCTATAATCTGTTGTGCCGGCAAATAGAATTAAGATCATACTGATAGACGATTCAGGCTTTATGCGCATCCTGCTCTCCGACCTGCTTAGTGAAGATCCACTGATCGATATAGCAGGTCGTGCCAAAAACGGGTTCGAGGGGGTGCATAAATCGAAGCAGCTGAAACCGGATGTAGCGATCACGAACATGGAAATGCCAGAGTATGACGGGTGCTATTTTGTAAAAAAAATGATGACGGAGATGCCTCTTCCGATTATCCTGCTCAGTTCACTGAAGCGATATGATCCGCGCATATCCGAAGCGCTGGATGCGGGTGCATTTGCCTATGTACAGAAACCTGATAGTGCCCAAATACAAAAAGGATATACCTCTTTGAAAAGACTGGTGCACAGGGCATCGCTTATCCGCTATACACAGCCGGAAATTCCTGCTTGGGAGTCCTCAAGAAAAACAAGGTTCGATATCATCGGTATAGGTGTATCGACAGGAGGCCCGAAGACGATCGAATATATCATCAACCACCTTCCTCCTACACTGGCTATACCGGTAGTAATTGCCCAGCACATGCCGCAATCCTTTATCGAGTCATTTTCACGAAGGCTGCAGGAAACTTCCGGAAGGAACATTGTAGTAGCACAGGATGGGCAGCCACTGCAACCGGCACATATATACCTGGCTCCCGGCATTGCCAACATCCGGATAGTCGAAAGAAATTCCCAACCCGTTTTCACCTACGTTCCCGATGTATACCGGGAGTTCAACAACCCGTCTATCGATTGCCTGTTCGAATCGATGGCCGCCGTATTTGGCAAGCGTACGCTGGCGATCGTACTCACCGGCATGGGTAAAGATGGTGTATATGGTTTGCAAAAAATAAAAGAACAAGGCGGATATACCATTGCACAAGATGAGGCATCATCGGTTGTATACGGCATGCCGAAAGCAGCTTTCGAATCAGGCGCCGCATTGTATCAAATGTCTGTAAGCGAAATACCTGCATTTATCACCAGAAGTGTTTATCGTTCATGAGTACCAAAGAACAAGAATACCTTGAGATATTTCTGGCGGAAGCCATTGAGCAGATAACCGAGATAAACCGGCTGCTCACCAACCTGGAGAAAAATCCGACGGATGCTTCCATCATCAAGTCACTGTTCCGGAACATGCACACCCTCAAGGGAAATGCTACCGGTATGGGCTATACCAAGATCGCGGAAATGACGCACGTGCTCGAAGATCTCTTTGCCGCTGTACGTGATGGTAAACTGCTGATCGATGCCGACATGTTTACATCGATATACCGCGCTGCGGATATAGTGAGTGAATTGATCCGCGCAATAAAACATCCTAAAAATGTACAGTATCGCGGCATCAAAACGAAGCTGGAAGTATTGCTCCGCGAAAAAATAATCGCCATACACGAAGTTAGCCCACCGCCGGCTATAGTGGCAGAAGAAACAGAAGCTGAAACAGCACCTACCGAAGATAAAGATGATAGCAGAATTGTATTTTCGGAGCTTGTACAAGTGCCGGTGCAAAAACTGGATAACCTCCTCAACCTGGTAGGAGAACTTATTATTGAACGCGACCGGATTGTAAGTATTCTTCAAGATAGTTATACCGCGGGTGGTCAATTAGCGCGCTTCAATCGCACACTTTCCGACCTGCAATACTCGGTAATGGATGTACGGCTGGTGCAGATTGAATTTCTGTTCAACAAATTTCACCGCATCGTTCGCGATGCCGCTATACTGGAAGGTAAAACTGCCAACCTTGTGCTTGAAGGAGCCGATACTGAAATAGACCGGAATATACTTCAGGCTACCAGCGATTCACTCGTACACCTGATACGCAATGCCATCAGCCACGGTCTTGAAACACCAGAACAACGTCAAGCTGTTGGAAAGCCGGCCACAGGCACCATTACACTTACAGCAAGCAATGAAGCCGATGCTGTGGTTATTACCATACAAGATGATGGTGCCGGTATAAATCTTCAACAGATTAAAAGAAAGGCTGTTGAAAAAAAGATGCTCAGTCAGCATGAAATAGATCAGCTCAGCGAGCAGGATGTACAATTACTCATTTTTGAACCTGGCTTTTCCACCCGCGATAGTGTTACCAGCCTGGCAGGCCGCGGTGTAGGCATGGATATAGTCAAGAAAGCATTGGATTCTATTGGCGGCAGCATTCAGGTTGAATCTATTGTTGGGCAAGGTACAACGTTCAGGCTAAGTTTGCCGATGTCCATGGCGGTTAAACCTGCATTGCTCTTTGAACTCGACCGCGAAACGTTTGCCATTCCGCTCAACTATACTGAGGCCGTTACGTCCATCTATCGTTCAGCAATACATTCTGTATCTCAAACGCTGTTCACTGTATATCTTGGCAAAACCATTCCACTCTTCTTTCTCACGGATTTGCTGCAGTATAAAAATGAACATGGTACCACACCGCTGGATGCCTTTCATGCTCTTCATCCGGAAAGCCGGCTCGAAATTGTTATTGTTTCATTTCATGGAAAACAGCTGGGGCTTATTGTTGACAAGTTGCTTCAGCAAAAAGAGATCATCGAAAAGCCACTGCGCGAACCGGTAAAAGATGTAACGCTAGTGAGTGGTGTTACCATTCTTGGAAACGGCCATGTTTGCCTCGTACTAAGCGTTCCCGGTATTTTACAAACTATACATCATAATCAAACCAACAAAAAAGTTATATGATCACACATCGTTTCACGAAAGAATCAGAAAGCCGAGCGAAATCAGCGTTCGAAAAAGGCTTTGTTCATGCTGTGAGTTCATTTACTCAGTTTGCAAATATACCGGTTGATTATAAGATCGTTCACGAAGGTGTTCATACCGTAGAAGACGATGATGTAAAAGGGCTCTGCAATCTAAAAGCCGATAAATCAAATTTACTGGTCACCACCGAAATCATTGGGAATGTATTTGGCAAAAGTTATTTACTAATGACCAACCAGGAGTTTGAAATTCTTTCGGGTGGTATATATGGAAAAGATGCATCTGTGCTCACGATACGGGAGGAGTTTATTAAAGAACTGGATAACATCCTGTCCGCTTCGGTAATCACCAAACTTGCCAATGAGCTTGGGTTGAAAATATATGGTAACGTGCCGGTAATGGTTCGCCCGTTTGCATCTGAACTGGCAAGTGTAATTTTTGATGACTTCGCAGAAGATGTTTCCGGAGTATATGTTATCGCTATACATTTCAAAATTCTAAGCTATCCGGAGTTAAAGCCTTGCTTTGTATGGGTGGTCGATCAGGATATCTTCACAACCATCAACTAAATCAGGATATAAAACCCAACAAAATATTTTACAGACATTCCGATTGAATGTGAATGAATCGATTAACATATCAACACACCAATTATATCACTATTAACGATGAGGAGCTTTGCTCCCTTACGGATGCGATTTTTAACCGGCATCGCATAGACTTTACAGGTTACGAAAAGCAATCTTTGAAAAGGAGGGTTATTCGTGCCATGAGCGTTTTTGGAATGGAAGGAATCCACCACCTCTGGATACGTATACTCGCCGATCAGACATTCATTTATTCGTTTATGGATGAGATCAGCGTAGGCCTTACGGCTATGTTTCGTGACCCGATTCTTTGGAGAAAGATGAGGACGCTGTTGAACAATGAATTGCAATCCAAATCGCTACTTTCGATATGGCATGCCGGATGTTCAACCGGTGAAGAGATCTATACTATGAACATTGTAGCCCGCGAATCCATACACAAGCAGAGCATTCGCTCCTGGGCAACCGATATCAGCAAGCAAGCGCTGGAAACAGCCAGACGCGGCGAGTATTCTATTGCAAAACTTGCTGAATACGAACGCAATTATAAAGAGTATAATTTACAAGGTTCGCTAAAATGGCACTACCAGAAAAATGATCAAAACTTTGTACTTGATTCATCCCTAAACCGGCATGTAACATTCAACTATCACAACCTCATCACCGATTCATATTCGTATCACTTCGATATAATCTTCTGCCGCAACGTAATGATCTACTTCGATAACGACACAAAAGTAAAGCTGTTTGATAAATTCTATAATGCCCTGAACCCGGGCGGGTTGCTCATCATTGGTTTTTATGATGCCGTGATGCCTCTGATCGATAATCGCAAGTTCGCCATTATGGATCTGGATGCAAAGATTTTTATGAAGATATAGGGTAAGCAGTTTAAAACCGTTATCAGTTACACGTTAACAGTTAATCGTTATTGTTTTTACCCTACGTCCGAGTCAGATGCATGCCTACAGGGGCTGTTAAACTATTAACGTATAACTAGCCATTAACGACTAACGAATAGCTTATAGGAACAAAAATGCATTTATTTCCCACAGAAATCACAGATAACTACTAATAACCTGTAACTATTAACCTGTAACAGATAACGTACACCTAATAGCTGCCGTCATTCTCCTGTGTCTTCTGATTACATTTTTCTTTAATGACTTCGTAAGCTTTGAGATCGCCGAGCTCGCCTGCCTTGCTAAGATCGAGGCAGCCATTCTTTACATCACCGAAATCAATTCGCAGAATGCCACGCATATAGTAAGCATCTACATTTTTAGGGTTGATCTGGATGATCTTGGAGCAGTCGTTGATGGCATCTTCGTATGCCTGCAGAAATTGCTTTGCCTTTCCGCGGTTGAAGTACGCTTCGATATAATTTTCGTTGATATTGATGGCAGAGCTGAAGTCGGTAATGGCGCCATAATAATCCTGCAGCTTCATCTTTACATTGCCTCGTGAAAAGAATGCATCGGCAAATTTCGGATTCTTCTCAATCGCTATATTATAGTCTTTCATGGCACCGTGGCGGTCATCGAAACGATCTTTGATATTGCCGCGCAGGTAATACGCCACGGCATAATTCGGATCCAATTCAATCGCCTTGTTTACGTTGAGCAATGACTCCATGAACTCGTTGCGCTCGTATAATTCGCGACCTTTTTGTGTATAGTCTTTGGCCGTTTGTGCCATCGCAGCAATTCCAGAACAAAGGATGACGCACGCAACTAAAATATGTTTTTTCATATCATCGAATTTAAACAAAAGTAAACGAATATCGGGCCACAAAAGTCAGGAAGTAATATTTTCAATGCTTTGGAAATATTTCGTCAGCCAATTTTAACGCTTCCGCGAATGCCTTTGTGTCTACTCCTGTATTTATACCGTGCTGTTCCAGACAGAACAAAATGTTTTCGGTAGCTACATTCCCTACCAGTTCATCTTCTGCCATCGGGCAACCACCATACCCGCGAATAGCACCATCAAAGCGCTTGCATCCGGCTTGGTAGGCAGCCACAATCTTTTCCGTGGCCGTGACTGGCGTTGAATGCAGATGTACACCCAACTCTATGGCTGGGTAACGTGCCGAGAGTGTTGAGAACAGCGTTCTGATATTATCGGGATTCGAAACACCAATGGTATCGGCCAGCGATATAATGCTACACCCGAGTGTGATCAGGATATCTACAAATTGTTCTGCAATAGAAGTATCATACGGATCTCCATACGGATTACCAAAGCCCATGCTGATGTAGGTCACCAATGTTTTACCGGATGCAGCACAAAGATTTTGAATTTCAGCAATGGTGTTGAGTGCTTCAGCAATTGACTTATTGGTATTGCGCTGCTGAAATGTTTCCGATATAGACATCGGGAAACCGAGATAGGTAATCCCTTCGTGCTTACAGGCTTCTTCTGCTCCACGCGTGTTGGCGATAATCGCCAACAACCTGGAACGACTCTCCCTCCATTGCAGGTGTTCGAGTACAATGGCTGTATCCCGAAGCTGTGGTATCGCTTTCGGTGATACAAAGCTCCCGAAGTCGATCGTATCAAAACCAACCTTTAATAGTTGATTAAGATATTGTATTTTCTGCTCGGTGGGAATGAACTTCTCAAGTCCCTGCATCGCATCGCGCGGACATTCTATAATCTTCATAGTATCAGCAAAAATAGTCGCTATATATACCCGTGCAAACGCAATCTATACCTGATAAACACAACACAGCGTATCATTGTTCTTTGCGGCTCATACCCTGGTGACTCAAAACCATAGGAAAATAGTTTCAATTATCGGAAGCTAATGCAGTTTATCACCCATTTGGAATTAATTTGTAAAGATTATTGGATTAAAAGCATCCAAAACTACCCTACATTATATGCCACTACCCGAATATGGAGGAGCCCTGGGCCAGAAACGAGCCGCCCATTTGCTCCGAAGAGCAACATTTGGTGCCACCAAACAACAGATCGATTCCTTTGCAGCACTCACTCCTGCGCAAGCTATCACTCAACTTTTCAGACAAACGCTTTCAGATCCTGTATTACCCATCGATCCTAAAACCGGTTCAGAATGGGTAACTACCGGTACGACAGGAGCTAACAGCGAAAATAGAGACTTGATGAACTACCTGCTGGGCTGGTTCCTCGGCCAGATGATGAACAGCTCGCTAGCCTATAGTGCGCGCGAAAAGATTGTACATTTTCTGCACACGCACTTTACCATGCGCACCGAAAAGGTTGGTAACACCCGCTCTATATATTATCAGAACCAGCTCTTCCGCCAGTTTGCACTCGATGCTACTTCGGCCAATGCTGCCGTAAATTTCAAAACACTCACAGTAAAAGTCAGTGTTGACAACGCCATGTTGGAATTACTCGATGGCAAGCTCAATGTAAAGGGAAGCTTCAACGAAAATTATGCACGCGAGCTGCTGGAATTATACTCAATAGGTCGTGGTCTTGAAGTAGATCCGCCGGCTACTTCCGGGCAGGAAGGCGACTACGGTGTATATACGGAAGACGATGTAAAAACCGCAGCACGCATCTTAACCGGCTGGGATGTTGATGATACTTACAAGAACATCGATCCAGATACCAATCTTCCGCGTGGTAAAGTAAAGGGAAGCGAGACCGGAACCAATGCTTCTTCGCACGATAATGATGAAACCAAACCCAAAAAATTCAGTTCAAATTTTAAAAGCACATTATTCCCTGATAATACAATTACTCCCGACCCCCTGTTAATGCCTGCGGGCACTCCCACCGAGGACAGCGCATTGGATGAGATCACCAAGCTTATCGATCTGATATACGAGCAGGATGAAACCGCCCGGCACATCTGCCGCAAGGTATACCGTTTCTTTGTGTGGGCGCCGCATACAAAAGCAGAGACAGACCCTATCGAAGCAAATGTTATTGAAGAAATGGCCAATACATTCAAGGCGAATAACTTCAAGCTGCAGCCCGTAATCGAGAACTTATTGCGCAGTCAGCATTTTTATGATGCCGCCGCCGGTGTTACAGATGATGGGTATGGCGGATTGATTAAATCACCGATCGATCTCATCATTGGCACGTTGAAATTCTTTAATGTGCAGCTGCCTGATCTCAGCACACAAACAGAACAGTTTTATGCCATGACGAGCAAAATACTCAGCGAAGTAGAAAACCTGGGTATGGCATACTATAATCCGTATGATGTAGCGGGATATGAAGCGTATCATCAATTCCCGGTGTTTCATCGTTACTGGATCACCACCAGCTCGCTGAGCAAACGCTATATATTTATAGAGAAGCTGCTGGATGCCACTGCCCCGCTCGATCCGCTCACCGTAAACAGCTATGAGTTTATCAAAGCTAACTTTGCCGGCGTAGCTGCGAATGCTGAGGCACTGGTAAAAGAATTAGTAATATACCTGCTGCCGCACCACGATGATCTCACCTTTACCGATGGTGCCGATACAACGGCCAGCCTCACCGCCAAGCGACTTATCTATTTCAAGAAGCGCTTCCTTACCGATGTGAACACCGATCCGGAAGGATACTGGACCACCACCTGGAATGCAGGAACCGACCTGGAAGAACTACGCCTGTGGCTGAACCGGTTGCTCAATACTATTTTACAATCGCCCGAATATCAATTAGCCTAACCTTCACCCTACCCTATATATGAATAAATCAAGAAGAGATTTCTTAAAGAAACTTCCTTTAGCGATGAGTATTCCTTTTACAATAGAGGGAATAACCATGCGGGTAATGGGCCAGGATAACACCCTGACAAAGCTTGCTGCAGCTGCCGGCAGTACCGACCGTGTATTGATCATTCTGCAAATGCACGGGGGTAATGATGGTTTGAATTGCTGTATACCGATAGCAAAGTATGCCGAATACTATAGCAAGCGTGCCAACATTGCAATACCTGCTGCCAACAGTTTGCGTAAATATGTACCGCTCGACAGCACCCTGGATGAAAATGCGCAGATCGGTCTTCATCCGGACATGATCGCAATGAAAACGCTGTACGATCAGGGCCGCATGACGATCGTGCAAGGTGTATCGTATAAGAATAACAACGGCTCGCACTTTCGCGGACGCGATATACAATTTATGGGTGGCTCTTATAGCGATTACTTTCAATCCGGATGGCTGGGCCGTTACCTGCAGGGAGAATATGCACCCGATCGTTACCCGGAAGATTTTCCGACTGCAGACATGAAAGATCCGCTGGCCATTGAGATTGGCAATGACGAATCGCTCATCTTTCACCAGGAGGGAAATATACCTACCTCATTTACTTTATCGGAAGACGGACTTGACGATCTCACCAACCTGGAAGGGTTCTTTGAAAATCAATCAACCGATCCACGCGGTATACCTCCGGAGTATCTGAAAGACTCTTACTATTATAAAGAGTTAAAATGGATTCTTGATCTGGAAGATAAAACACAAAGCTATACCGAGCGATTGATTGCACTGCTGAAGAACAGCCAGCCAACAACCGTAACCTATCCGGAATCATATCCTTTTAATGCTCCTTCAGGAAGTTTGCGTAATCCATTACAAAAACAATTGAAACTGGTGGCGCGCCTGTTGAGCACCGAATGTAAAACACGCGTGTTCCTGGTAAAGATCGGAGGGTTTGATACGCATGCCGATCAGGTAGAGAAGTATGATCCAACCATGGGATCGCATGCAGCGCTCATGTATCACGTGGCCACGAGCATGAAAGCGTTTCAGGAAGATTTACGTGCACGCGGCATTGAAGATCGCGCACTGACAGTAACTACTTCAGAATTTTCGCGCAGAGTAACTTCAAATGCAAGTTATGGAACAGATCACGGTACAGCCGGACCGTTGTTCATCTTCGGCAAAGGTGCACGTCCCGGTGTGATTGGCGATGCGTTCGCAACGAATGGCTCGAACCTCGTCATGCAGTACGATTACCGGAATGTATATGCCAACATTATGCGCGACTGGATGGGCGTTAGTGATACACAGCTTGATAAGATATTCCCGTATTCCGATGACGATGCTTCGAAGGGCGGATTGATGACCACGAGTACATCGGATGGAACGCGGTTCGAAGCATTACCCCTCGCACAGCAAACCATTACCGGCAACGAAGGATTTATAGGCGATCGCTTTGCCCTGGAAGATTGCTATCCTAACCCGGCGAAAGATAAAACCACGGTGCACTTCCGTGTGAACAGTGCCTATCATGTAACGATAAATCTTTATACCAGCGAAGGCAAAAAAATAAAGCCGATGGTAGACGGAGTATATACCCCGGGCGAACATACAGTAGAAGTTGATCTTACCGGTTTGCCTGTTGGTACGTATGTTTATGAATTGAAAACCGGATTTTATAAAGAAGCCAAGAAACTCGTCATCACAAAATAAAAAAACGAACCTCCACAATCCCTTATGAAAAACCTTTACCTCTTGCTGCTTTGTCTTTTACTGGCAGCCAACGTCTCGTTGGCGCAAAGTAAAAAACGAAAATCTCCGGCAGCCTATAACAAACAGAATAAAGAGAACGAACGCTTTCTCGAAAAGCAATGGTGGCTTGGCATAACCGGTGGCATGAACCTCACCAGGGTAAATGTAATCACCAACTTCTCCATTATATCGCCTACCAACTACGATGCTTCCGCGAGTGGCAAGAAATATAAAAACTTCAACCTCGTGGGAAGTCAGTTTTCGATGGAAGCCATGTTTTACTACAAGCGCTTTACATTCAGTACACAGCCTACATTTCAGCACAGCCGCTTTGCTTACTCGAACCAGTATACCTGGCTTACCAGCACTGAAAACAATTCCAACTACGTGCAGCTGAACTACGCACAGGAGCAGAAAGCAGATCATGTATTGATCCCGTTGCTCATCAAATACGAATTGGGTGGCAATAAACTCAGACCCTATGTGCAGATCGGTTGGTTTCAGGCAATACGTGTGGGAGCCACCAAGTCGGTTACCGTATCGGGTATAGATCAGGCTTCCGGAGGGAAAAATGAATTTAGTGACGAACCCGTTACGGTTGGTGCCAAAGATCTTTTTGCGAAAAATTACTGGGGCTTCACCGGCGGTGCCGGTGTATACTATACGTTGGGCAACAACGTGCGTCTTAACCTCGATGTGCAGTATAAATATGGCATGAGCAACATTACATCTACCAAGAACCGGTATAGCAACGACCGTCTGGCCGGTATAGGCGATGCGATGGACGATCTGAACATGGATAACCTGTCTGTATCAGTCGGTTGTTTGTTCCCGTTACGCTTCCTGGAGAGTGGTTTCAAATCATTAGACCGTAAATGATGCCGATTATGTTTAGAAAAATACTTTCATCATCTTTTATAGTATCGGCCGCATTCCTCCTTACCATGTGTGGAGAAGCCGATAATCCGCAGGCTGAAATGAATCAGTTTGTTTCAATTTTCGACAACAACCAGTTCAATGCAGGGTTCAATCCTGTAGACATGCTGCAAACCGCCGATGGTGGTTATGTTGTGCTGGCCGAAGAAAAAGTTACCGACACTACTGAGATTCCCAACATCTACTTATTGAAAGCCGATAAGTATGGCAATTTTGTGAAAGAACTTGAGCTTGGCGATACATTGATCAATCCGGTAGGAAAACTGTCTCTGATAAACGACAAATTATATTTCTTCTGCATGGTATCAGTCGTGAAGGCCAATGGTAAAGATGCACGGCTCGCATCCGTAGACGTCAACCTCGATGGATTTAAAACCACGAATGTAAGTGGCATCACCTACCCTGCTGCAGCATCACTGGCTTTGAGCGGCAATCAATTTGTATTGCTCAGCTATAATATAGACGACAAGGTTTCGGTGATCTCTACGGTAACAACCGAGGGCGCAGTAACCGCTTCGAAGTCCTATACTGTAGGCGAAGGCGACAATAGCGAAGAACCGATACTCAATCATTTCCTGCGCACGGGTACACAGTTTCCTTTTGATGTGGGCCAGCTCGCAGGAGGCATTTACTACTTCAACGGTTTCTGGAATTATACTTTCTCGTTGGTATTTACCGACCTGAACCCGGATAACAAAGAACCGGTGGGATATGTGAATGGCTATAACGACAAAGGAGGTTTCAGCGCACTGGTTCCGCTGAGTGCGAGTAAATATGCAGCCGCACGATTCAATTTTGGGAACAACTACTTCTTGCCGAACCTCTCCCTGGCGGCTACCGAGAAAAAAAATGCCGATCAACTGGGTGGACTTACGCTACTGGAACTTATTGACAACACCAAAGTAAAAATACTTCGCGCGACATTGAACGGAAAGAATGTGCTGATCTATGGTGCCGATACACAAACACGACAGATTGGACTATATTTTTACAATGAAGCAGACGGTGCATTTATAGGCAGCCGCTACCTCGGGTTCTCAAATCCGTTTCAGATCGGCAGCCTGATTGCTACCGAGGACGGAGGAGTTGCTGTATGCGGCATTACCTACCTGGCCGGACGCTTTCCGCGCATTTGTATCTTTAAACTTTCCAAAGAAGAAGTTGCATCGAACGTGAAGTAGTGCGTAAGATTGTCCCATGCAATCCGGCACAACGCATATTCACAGCACCGTAAACTATATACAGGCCATTGAATGGTTCATTCAATGGCCTGTTCTATGTATGGCGGGCATGATTATAGAGCTCGTTGCACCTTACCGGATGGGCTATACTTCACTATCATCACATCGATCTGACACATGATCATCCAGAAAAATGTAAGTCTCGCGCCTTTCAACACGTTTGGAATACAGGCAACAGCAAAAGAATTTACCGTCCTTCATTCCATCGAAGATGTGCAACGGCTGGTTGCTTCGGATATATTCCGCGATCAGCGTGTATTGATACTCGGTGGCGGCAGCAATATCCTCTTCACAAAAGATTTTGATGGCCTTGTTGCCAAAATAGAGATCAAAGGAAGAGAAGTTATGCACAAAGATGATGACCACGTGGTGTTGAAAGCAGGTGCAGGCGAGAACTGGCATGCTTTGGTTATGTACTGCGTGGATAATAACTGGGGTGGCGTAGAAAATCTATCGCTTATACCGGGCACGATGGGTGCTGCTCCGATGCAAAACATTGGCGCGTATGGTGTAGAGATCAAAGATGTAATTGAAAGTGTGGATGCGATTGATGTTCGCAGCGGTTTGATCAGAACTTTTAGCAACGCAGCGTGTCGTTTTGGTTATCGTGAAAGTATTTTCAAGCAGGAAGTAAAGGATCAATACATCATGGTGAGTGTTACATTACGACTTACCACGCGAAATCATCGCTTCAACAGCAGTTATGGTGCAGTAACGGATACCATGAAAGCATTAGGCCATCATGAATTATCGGTTCGCGCGATCAGCGATGCCGTTATCCACATTCGCAGAAGCAAACTTCCCGATCCTGCTATGATTGGTAATGCCGGAAGCTTCTTCAAAAATCCTACGATTGATGCATCATTATACGAAGCGTTAAAGAAAACGTACCCGGATATTCCCGGATATACTGCTGGAAGTGCCTTGTTTAAAGTACCTGCCGCGTGGTTAATAGAACAATGTGGATGGAAAGGAAAAACATTTAACAGCATTGGTGTACATCAGCATCAGGCGCTTGTGTTGGTGAACTACGGAGGTGGTGAAGGAGAAAAAATATGGGAGCTCGCCATGAATATTCAGTCGAGTGTCAAAGAAAAATTCAACATTATACTACATCCTGAAGTGAATGTTATTTGAGTAATGATGTTGATATGTATCACATCTCCATCTCGCATCAACAACATCATTTTATTATTCAATGCATGTTCATCATTGCTTCATCACTCGTTAAAAATTGTTGGTTGAAAAAATTTTTTGCGAAAAATTTTTGCGGATAAATTTTTTGTTACTACTTTTCGTATAGTTTAAACATAAAATTAAAACGCTATGGCAAAATCAGCGAAGAAAGCAGCTAAGAAGTCTGCAAAAAAGACTGCTAAGAAAGCTGCTAAGAAGAAGAAGTAATTAGGTTTTGACCTAAGAAACTTTGCGAAGGGAAGTAAATCGGATTTACTTCCCTTTCGTTTTTTATAACACCTTCGTTACGCGCTATACATTTTGCATATCATCCTCTCCATCCTGATCCTATCGCAGCTCTCCTCTTCATTTTTTATCTATACAATGGCATGAGCGCTGTTTCTTACCTATTTTTCATTCAAAGATGTCTCTCTGAAAACATAGTGCATGCCTATACATTGTTAAACTTCAGCTTTAAGTGGCTCTGCGCGCGGCTGATTCATCCATGATCACCACTTCAACTACCATTAGCTACCTATATTCACCAGTATACAACACGAGACGGCATGAATAATGGTCAACAGATATAGGTTACGGATGCATTCATCACCGGCACACCGGCAAATTGATTCACTGTCATCTTTATAATTATACAGCATACACCATCGTTTAATCATTGCAAACTGATTGATGTTCGGTGGTGACTCGTATTAAAGAAACGCAATACATGCGTGCGAACAGCATCACAAATCGCCCGATCCACATTCGGTTGCGTAAATTTTATGCACATGACGCTTGTCTTACGCTTGCATCACTCGTAACTTTCTCTAGTCAAAACAACAAACGACTCATAACCATGGCAAAAACAACAACCGCTAAAACAGCAACTGCTACCAAAGCTCCGGCAAAAACTACACGGGCAAAAGCAACACCTTCATTCGATATTGAAAAGGCAAGTGAAGAAGCTTTGAAGAAACTACAGGAATTAGGAATTGATCAGCAACTGCAATCCGATCTTGAGTGGTGCCTAGGCAGTTATCGTCACGATAAAAATCCTTCGGGTTTATATGAAGCAGTAGGCCGCGCTGTTACCGTATTCAATGCTGAGAAGACCAAGAAAACAAAGGGAATAACCGTTAAGCTGATTGGTGATCTCGAAAAAGCACTGAAAGTGCAGTAATCTATATCATGTGCGTCACGTTCGTGAGTGACCCGCTAAACTTTTCCACCTCTACCCCAAACTTTAGAAGGAAGTCGACACCTTCATCGGAAGGTATTCCTTTGTACTGAGCATACGAATTCAGGTATACCACCTTACGGATACCCATCGAGTAAATAATCCGCGAACATGCCAGGCAGGGAGACAGCGTTATATACAATGTCGCTCCTTCTACTGAAGTTTTATTTTTCACGGCATACAAGATAGCATTCTGCTCTGCGTGAAGCGCGAGTGAACACCCTCCCTTGGAATCGCGAGGGCAACCTGTATCGGGCCATTCTTCATCGCAGTTGTGTGTTCCTGCCGGCGGACCATTATACCCGATGGATATAATGCGTGTATCTTTTGCAAGCACAGCACCAACGTGACGCTTGATACAATGTGAACGTCTGGCCAGATTTATTGCCAGCTCCATGTAGATATCATCAAAAGCAGGACGAGACATGGGCGTAAAAGTAAAAAAAAGCTACGAGCTTTTTTTTAAACTGCTGGCTGCTGGCTACGAGCCACCAGACGTGTGAGGTGAATGGATTGTATGGTGCTTCTATACTTCGGCATTCGTTGATCGATGTTCCTTGTCAGGCATTCGCGAAATAGCTGTAGCCGACCCAGCAGCTCGTAGCTGCGGCTAGCAGCTATTTAATCTGCAGATGAATTCTAAATTATTATCTTTAAAACCGAATGACACGATATATTCTCACATTTTACTGTCTGGTATTTTTCACTCCAGGATGGACACAGGAAATCCGTCCGCGAACCAGTCCACTCGATGTTATCTCCATGCGTTATAAAGAGTCGTATGTCAAGCTCACATATTCACAACCCTATAAGAACGGACGCGAAATTTTTGGCAAGCTTATTCCATTTGGAAAGGAATGGAGCCCTGGTGCCAATGAAGCGACCGAGATCACGCTTACCAAAGACCTTACCTTTAAAGGCTTCCTGGTAAAGGCCGGAACATATTCTATATTTACTATACCCGATAAGGAAAAATGGACCATCATTGTAAACAAAGATGTAGGCCTGTGGGGTTCGTATAATTATAACCAGAAGCAGGACCTGATTCGCTTCGATGTGCCCGTGCAATCTACTGGCAACCTTATTTACGAGCCACTCACCATGAAATTTGACCAGCGAAATGATGTGGCAGACCTTTTGATAATGTGGGACAGAACAAAGATTAGTATTCCGATTAAGTTCATAAATTAAACTCATGATCCGCGCTATCCTTCCGGTCCTGTTCTTGTTAATGGTATCCCTGGTGCATGCTCAAAGCATTGAGGAGCTTGAAAAGAGAAATGGCTTTAAAGGTATTCAGCTGGGCGCTGTAGCCGATTCGGTGAAAGGCTCCAAAATGAAAAAAGAGTTTAAAGAGAAGGACGTTTACCCGGCCAAGCTATATTCTGTGGAGCATACCGACTATGAAAAGATTGGTGAAGTGAGGGTGAAAGATATCGAGATGAAGGCCTATAAGGATCTGATCTACGAGATTACTGTGACTACCGAAAAAGATCCGCGTCTGATGAAAGCACTGGAATCGCTCTACGGCAAGGCGGACTATGATATGAAAAACCAATTATACTTCTGGAAGAGCGATCGCATTATGCTACGTTTCAAAGCAACCGGTAAGCACGAACTTATATTGGAATATACCTCTCCTGTTGTTCGCAACATGATGAAAGAAGACAAGGAGAAAAAAGTGAACGACATAGCCAACGACTTCTAATTAATAAACCAGACGAATATGCAAAAAGCCAATCATCTGCTTGTGGCACTGGCACTGTTAGGTGCCGCGAATGCCGTGCAAGCCCAGGATCAACCTAACAAAAAAACTCCCGAGTCATCTGAAATATGGGAACCACAACCCCGCATCATTACACCTGCCGAGAAAACAGGCGATGCACCTTCGGATGCCACTGTATTGTTTGACGGAAAATCGCTTGACAACTGGGTATGCATCGATGGCACGGCCCCGAAGTGGACTATAAAAGATGGTGCTGTAACGGTAGTGGCGGGGAGCAAAGATATAAAGACGAAAAAAGAGTTCGGTGATTTTCAATTGCACGTAGAGTGGCGCTCACCTGCGGAGGTTGACCCGAAACAAGTAAGCCAGGGACGCGGTAACAGCGGTATATTTCTGCAGGAACGCTACGAAGTACAGGTGCTCGATAACTACAACAACAAGACTTACGCCAACGGCCAGGCCAGTTCTATCTACAAACAACACATACCGCTGGTGAATGCGTGCCGCAAGCCCGGAGAGTGGCAGGTATACGATATATACTTTACCGCACCACGCTTTAATGCAGAAGGACGTGTTCTTGTTCCTGCCTATGTAACCGTAGTGCACAATGGAGTGCTTTCGCAAAATCACGTAGCGATCTGGGGCCCTACAGAATATATAGGTTTACCGGTATACAAGGCTTACGAAAAGGGTCCGATCCGCCTGCAGGATCACGGCAACCCGGTAAGCTATCGGAATATCTGGATCCGCGATCTTTGAGATAGCTGCGGGCTACGAGCTGCCAGACAAGCAGGTGGGCACGAGATTATAGTGTATACCTGGGAGTCGTTAACGGTTACACGTTAACCGTTAACAGACTCTTGCGGATAACGAATAACGGATAACCATATTGCCTATGAAAAAGATCCTCTTCTTCGCGCTGTTGATTTCCTTTCAATGCAAAACAGCCCAAAACAACGAAAGCATGGCGCACCTTGAAAATACATACTGGAAGCTGGCTGATATAAACGGCATGCCTGTTGAAACTCCGGATGGTTCCAAAGAAGTACATTTCGTTTTGAGCAGTGAGGGCGGAGAAAAACGCATCAAGGGATTTGCCGGATGTAACAGCCTCGGTGGTAATTATACACAGGATGGCAACAAGATCAAGTTTACTACCATTACTACCAAGATGGCCTGCGATCGCCTGGATGTAGAGAACTTCCTTACCAAAACACTCGATTCAGCAGACAACTACAAGATCAACGGTGAAACGCTGGAGCTATACGAAGGCAACACACTGCTTGCTACCTTTCATTCTGTATACCTTAAATAGGCTTCTTGTACAAGCTTATCAGGTTACGCTTTGACCAGCGATTGTAGACGTATACCACCACCACAAATATAGCGAGCGCTATAAACTGTGAGTGCGACAGATAATCTTTAATAATAAAACCGCGCTCAGTATCTCCTCGAAAAAACTCCAACGCATAGCGGCCAATGGCATACAGCATCAGATACGTAAGGAATAACTGGCCATAGAATGTTCTTTTTTCGCGCAGGTATAGCAATACAAGCATCACCATAAATATATAGCCCGATTCATACAATTGTGTTGGATGAAGGGGTACGCCTTTTGGATTGGCGTGGCATGCCGGGTCGGTAAAGATCACACCAAAAATAGAATCGGTGGGTAAACCATAGCAGCATCCGGCGAGGAAACAACCGATGCGACCAAACATGTGTACCAGGCAGGTAGTAACCGCCATAATGTCGAGCATAGCATAAGTCGGCAGCTTGTTCCGTTTGAAGAACCAGAACATGGTGGGTATCGCAAACAGAAACGATCCATAGAATACAAAACCACGACCCGTCAATAACCTTGCGGGATGCTGTACATAAAGTCTGGCATCTTCAAAAAACAGCAGGGCCTTCCCGCCTGCAAAGGCTGCAATAAAAATGAAAAGAAACAATGAATTTGCCTGATCGAACGTAAGCCCCACTTCTTTCTTTCCCCTGATCACCATATAGGCAACACCTGCCACTGTGCCAAGTGCAATCATAAAGCCGTAGCTATATACGGTTAGTCCGCCAAGTTTGAACAACACGGGGTGCATGGGTCAGGGCAGATAGCGTTCACGAAATTTTTAACGAATCCCGAGCTTGGTAAGCAACGATTTTTCTATAGCAGCTTTCGGAACTACAAGACTCACGGTATTGATCGCAAAATATGCTTCTGATACGTGAATGAATCCATTGAAAGGGCCCGAATCGCCCCAGGAGTTTTTTACCAGGAAAAATTTCTTTCCACCGGGCGATTTCTCCAATCCTACCAAATGCATGAGATGATCGTCTTGTGTCGTCAGGTTTTCATATAGCGTCTGGCGAAGCTGTTGGTCATACTTCATCTCTTCATCATCCGGTGTGATGGATGCTGGAGCTTTACCATCTTTCCATTGCAGGGCATACCCTTGTTTCTGGCGGAAGCATGCGTTGCTTACATCGGCATCCCACATAATAGAATAGCCTTGCTCCGCAGCGCGCTCGGTGAGGCGGATCATTTCATCCAGGGGCACATTGTAATACGAACCATTGGCAAAATTATCGGGAGCTTCGAGTATGAAAGAGGCATAGAACGGATGATGGCTGAAGGAAGTAATGTTCACATAATCGTCAGCCTTGAAGTGCAGCACATCACTCGCGAATGTTTTGGGTGTATAGGGCTTCTCATTATAGGTAAACGTAGCCGGAGCTTTACCCAGATGTTCATCCAGTATAGCTTCAAAACCTTTCATCCAGTCGGAGGGTATCGGGCGCACTTTCAGCAAACTATCAAGATACGTTTTCAGTTGTGTATCCAGTTTGGAATGATCGTGGTTCTTTTGTCCTAATGGTAATCCTGAATATACACTCTCCGGCACAGCGCCATAGGTAGCGATGGCGCGAATTACATCGTGGCCCAGTCCCCCCGGACCAAATTGTGCCATGCCCTGGCGAAGGATATAATTTTTAGCTTTCTCGGTATATATATTCCGTACGGTATACATTTCCGAGAGATCAAACTCTCCCAGACCACCTTTCATCGTCTGCGACTCTACCAGTGATGTAGTGGAGAAGCTCCAGCAAGTACCGGTGTTTGCCTGGTTCTTCACAGAAGTATATCCTGCTTTCGAAACAGTTGCCAGTGGCGCTTTCTCAGAAGCAGGCTGCGCCAATACGGAAAATATACCGCAGGCAAACAGCAGACAAATACTAAGGTTTTTTTTCATAGGGTAGTAGTTTTATTTCTTATACGAGATACGATAGATCACGTTGGCCTTATCATCGGAAACCAATAGCGATCCATCAGGCATTACCAGTACATCTACGGGGCGCCCCCACTCCTTCTGCGTGGCATCATCCAGCCAGCCCGTTGCAAACGCTTCGTGTTCTGTTACTTTGTTATTCTGTAGTTTTACAAGGGTTACGTTGTAACCAATCTTCTTCGAGCGGTTCCACGAACCATGCTCTGCTACAAAAATCTGGTTTTTATATGCAGCCGGGAACATGTTGCCGGTATAGAATTTAAGACCAAGCGGTGCTACGTGAGGTCCTAATTTATCGGCCGGTGCTGTAAACTCAGCGCAGGCATGCTTATCACCAAATTCAGGATCTTTGATCGATCCTTCGTGGCAATACGGATAACCAAAGTGCATTCCTTTCTTAGCCGCCACATTCAATTCGCAGGAAGGTTTATCATCACCCAGCATATCGCGACCGTTGTCTGTAAACCATAATTCTTTTGTTACGGGGTGCCAGGTAAAACCTACAGAGTTACGAACACCTTTTGCAAATATTTCACGACCGCTGCCATCTGCATTGAGTCGTGTGATGCTCGCATAGATTTCATCTTTCGATTCACAGATGTTGCAGGGCGCACCTACCGGCACATACAATTTTCCATCAGGACCGAACGCTATATATTTCCAGCCGTGATGTGATTCGGTAGGATAATTATCAGCAATAACCGTGGGCGTTGGTGGATTATCCAGCTTCGACTCAATGCCGGTATATTTCGTGATCTTGCTGATCTCCGCTACATACAAATTACCATCCTTGAACGCTACACCGTTTGGCATATTCAGGCCGGAAGCAATCACCCACTTCTTATCAGCCTTGAAATCGCCGTTGGTATCTTTTACAGCATATACTTTGTCTTTATCGCGGTTGCCTACATATAGTACGCCAGAAGGACTTAGCGCCATAGAGCGTGCGTTGTCTACTTCAGCATATACTTCAATCTGGAAACCTGCCGGCAACTTGATTTTATCGAGAGGCAACGTGGCTGCATAGTCTGTAATGGCAGGAGCACTTGCATCGGTGGTACTGTTATCGGCTATTACATCACGGTCAGAACCGGAATTTCCGCAGGCCAGCATCACCGTCATGATCATGAGAGAAATGGAGCTAATCGATTTCATGCGCTATAATTTAAATGTTCTAATGTGCTATCACAGCCGGCACCCGAATTATTCTGTTACTCGGGCTTCGGGATACCAGGAGTTGTGAAACACGCCTGAAATTAAGTTTTTTTACCCGGAGAAAGGGTAAGGTTTACGTAAGTGGCAAAATTTTATCGCCGCGAAGGCTAAATCCGGAAAATCAGCAAATACTCATTATTTTTACAACAGATTCAGTGTGGCATTGGTCAGCAATGCCTGGGGAGAAAATTGCATTATGTTATCAATCACCAATCTTTCGTACTATATCGGAGGCCGCGCGCTTTACGAGAATGCCAGCATGTTTATTAAACCGAAAGACAAGATCGGTTTAATTGGCTTGAACGGCCGTGGCAAATCAACTTTGCTCAAAATCATAAACGGAGAATACAAGATCGACAGCGGTTCGGTGAGCAAGAGCAACGATTGTACGATCGGCTTTCTCAACCAGGACCTCCTCTCCTATCAAACCAATGATTCAATCCTTACGGTGGCCATGGGCGCCTTTAAGGAAGTGGTAGAGATTGAACGACAGCTTGAAACTACTATCAAACAACTCGAAACCGAATACTCGGATGCATTGGTAGAAAAACTTTCCAAGCTGCAGGAGAAATTCGATCACCTGGATGGGTACACGATTCAGTCTAAAGCGGAAGAAGTATTGGAAGGTATAGGCTTTCAAACAGCCGACCTGCACAGACCGCTCAAAGAATTTTCCGGAGGATGGCGCATGCGCGTGATGCTGGCCAAACTCCTCCTCGAAAAACCTTCGCTGCTCATGCTCGATGAGCCTACCAACCACCTGGACTTACCTTCTATTGAATGGGTGGAAGATTACCTGCGCGATTATGAAGGCGCTGTAATCATTGTATCGCACGACCGTACATTCATTGACAATGTGGTTACTAAAATTGTAGAGGTTACTCAACAGCAATTAGTCACCTACGAAGGTAACTACTCCTTCTACCTCGAAGAAAAAGAACTGCGCCAGGAGATACAGCAAGGTGCATACGAAAATCAGCAGCAGAAGATCCGCCAGACCGAACGTTTCATAGAGCGTTTCAAAGCCAAAGCTACGAAAGCGCGCCAGGTACAATCGCGTGTAAAGGCGTTAGAGAAGATGGACCTCATTGAAGAAGTGGTGGATGATACGGCCGCGGTAAATTTCCGGTTCCGGTTCAAACAACAGCCCGGCCGCTATATCATTACACTGAACAATGTATCGAAAGCATACGGTCAATTAGAGATCTTAAAGAACACGTCTATATCCATTGAGCGTGGCGATAAGATTGCGCTCATCGGTGCCAATGGTAAAGGTAAATCTACGTTGCTGCGCATCATTGCCGGTGAAGAACCGGTAGAGGGCGAGCGAGTGATGGGCTATAATGTGATCCGCGCCTTCTATGCACAGCACCAGCTGGAATCACTGCATGTAGAGAATGAAATTCTCGAAGAGCTTATGCAGGCTGGCTCCGGCAAAACAGACCAGGAATTACGAAATGTACTGGGATGCTTTCTCTTTACAGACGATGATGTATTCAAGAAGATCAAAGTATTATCCGGCGGAGAGAAATCGCGGGTGGCCCTGGCCAAGACCTTGATCTCGGAAGCAAACTTCCTGCTGCTTGATGAACCTACCAACCACCTCGACTTCATTTCAGAAAATATACTCATACAGGCGCTGCAGCAATACCTGGGCAGCTTTGTGGTAGTATCGCACAACCGTCACTTTGTGAGCCAGATTGCAAACAAGATCTGGTATATTGAAGACAAACAGATTAAAGAATACCCCGGAACATACGAAGAGTATGAATACTGGCGCAAGAAGAACGAAGCAGCAGGTATAAAAGCTGAACCTCCCAAACAAAAGAAAGCTGAACCTGTAAAACAACAACAGCCACAAACACCCGGCAACGAAGCCAGGCGCAAGACGCTTGAAAAAGAGTTAAAGAAAGTTGAGGAACAAGTTACCGAACTCGAAGCACGCAAAGCATCACTCGAAAATGAGCTTGCCACCCCTGAAGTATTCGGCAACCCGGTAAAATTGAAAACAGTACAAACAACCTTCCAAGAAACCGAAGCCGCCCTTGCCGCTGCGAATAAAAAATGGGAAGAGCTGGCGATTGAAATCGATGAACTGGGATAGCTATTAGGAGTTATCCGTTACAGGTTAATCGTTATCAGGAAGTGTATATTAACCGGTTAATCTATAACAATCTGTGTTATTCTGTGAGTTCTGTGGGAAATAAATGCATTTGTTCCCACAGATTTCACAGAATAGCACAGATCGTTTACGGTAGCCGTTAATATACTCTTCCTGATAACGATTAACGGATAACGCTTCCCATAGCCTGCGGCTATTTCTCTATGTGCCGGAAATCGTAAAAAGGTCGGATGTGCTTTGAAAAATAAGTGCCGTGCGATTCTGCACTCATCAGTGCTTCATGTACTTCCATGGGCACACGCAGATATTGATATACCTCTCCGGAAGTAAATTCAACTTCAAGAATCTCATGCTCCTCATCGTATCCGATAGAGGCCAGACCAGAGGATTTAACGCGGGTTCGTAGCATGTATAGCAATCGCCAAAAATTTATGCCACGGAAGGTTATCTGAAAAATACTTAGAATAGTCCCAAGCCAATCTGCACCACTACACGGTCCATGTCGCGCTGCACTTTGGTAACGGGAGTAACATATGTTGCGCCCGGCACCCAATCATACATATAAAATACGTTAGGCGTAAACTCATAGTTGATGCGCTGAAATTTATAGCCTGCACTGAGATAGAGACGTACTTTATCACTTATCTTAAATCGATAGCCAACCATGGGATTGAACATTCTTCCGCCCTTCGAATCCATATTGGTATAATCCGTAACGCTATAAAATGCCCACGCGTATCCGCCGTTGAGCTGTGCAAAGAAAGTATGCTCCCCGCTATGCGCAAAATCATACGACACACTGCCAAATACCGGCAGCGTATTCCAATCTTTATAGACATCGTAACCTGTTCCTATACCGGCGGTCCAGCGACCGTAGCGAACACCGTGAGTAGTATTCAACGATATATAGGTACCGTATCCATTCTTGCCGAACAGCGCACCGAACATCAGGTTATTGGTATAATGGATCGATTTTTTTGTAGCGGAGGGAGCCGTTGCACTCGTTGCTACTGTATCTGATTGCGCCAGCAGCCCGGACGTGGCAAGCATGCCAGAAAGAAGCGCCAATATTACTACCTTAGTCTTCATGCGACACAGCCAGATGACTGAGTAATTTTATATCCGTGGGATTGGAGTAATCATACTGATACAAGCCGTTGGCTCCGATCATCATCAACACACCATCCACTGGAATTACATCGTATGCATCTATGTTTTTATAGTGGGCCAGCAATTTGGTGTTGATCGCGTTTACATCGGAGGCATCGTATACCTTCAAACCATCTGAGCCATCGCAGATAAATAAAGTATTTTGATCCTTTCCAAGTCCCTGCGGGTTGGTCATCGGGTATGTTTTCACCAGCTGAGGCGCCTGCAGATTTTGAATATCGACCACGTCCAGTTGATTGGAGTATCCGTCACAGGTAGTACCTGAATGTAGCGTTACAAAGGCATAGTTACCATCTACAACAACCGGGTCGCACGTTCTGGCATGCGCATAGACACCTACCCGCTGGGGCACGGCCTGATCATACACATCATATATATACATACCATCGTGGGCACCCATAAAGAGATTCTGCGCAGAGGAAAAGATAGTTTCAAAATACGTCCCTACATTTACCGCTTCCTTTTTCTCAGGGCTCATTTCATTGGAAATATCCAAGGGCTTAACATAAAAAGCATCCAGTGCATATAAATAATTTTTGTTAATCGTAAAGCGCGCCATAGAGCCGCCAACTCCGGGGCCAGAGCCGTTCCCCGGAGCGATGGCTGCGCTCTTGTCAAAGGCAATGTTGCTGGCTAACGCAATGCCGCCGTCATAATACATACCGCCCCAGGATTGCACACCGCTGTTGCAGTCTGACTTCATAATCGTTACATTCTTTTCAGCAACCCAGTCGGTAACAAGGCCCTTCTCAGGATCCATATAAAAACCAAGTGAATTATAGTTACTGAATATATTTTCGATCCGGTTTACTTCATGAATATTGTCAGGAGAAGAAATATCCAGCACCACCAGGTCTATATAACTGTCTGCATACAATGCATCGCCTTTGATAGCGAGTTCGTATGTACCGGGAATATTGATAAAACTTTTGTTAACCGGTGCTGCAGGATTATGGTTATCGATCACATGTATACCTTTTCCGGGTTCGTTCACAAACAGGTAGTGATCTTTATAGTATATCTTGCCGATTGTTTTAATTTCTTCCGGCTGCGTTACACGCACCTGTCGTATCTCCTCCAGGGAAGTATATATCGGTTTATAGGTAACATACTCATTCGTTACCTCGCATTTGTCTGTACAACCTTCAAGCAATACACTGATCCCCAGGAGACCAGTCAGGAAAAGCAGGGCATACAAGGATACATGTATCCGTTTTTGAAGTCTGTTTTCTAACGTATCCATAATCGGTTTGGGAGGGTTCTTTGGTAGTTTAGACCCTACCCTCTCTAAAAAGGTTGGAACGTTAGTGAAAAATATATCGGAATCTTAACCCGACATCGAAAGTAAGTGGCATAGCCGCGATAGGCTGATCTGATTTATAAATAGAATTGAAAGGATATCGCAGTCCCGGATTCAGTGCCAGACGATAATGTTGTCCAAACTTATAGCTCAGTTCTGTTCCTACCAGTCCACTGAAGTTAAGTGTTCTGTAGGGAGAATCTGCTCCGCTGGATTGTGTAGTCTTGCTGATAACCCCTCCTCCTCCTTCGGGAGTCAGTGTATTTTGCAGGAACATATCAGTTGCTATACCACCGTTCAACTGCAAGCCAAATCGCTTGTTCACGACCAGATACCCGGCTTGCAGCGGTACGCTGATAAACTGCATGTTGTTATTAATGGTATACGGTGCCGTATAAACCATCTTGGCATCGGCAGTGCCCAGAATACTGTTTACCGATGGCGCTGAGAATTTGGAATAATCAGCAGTGCCGGCCGTGTTGGATGTATACTCAGAAGCCTGTGTCATATAACTGACACCACCCTGCACAACCCAGCGCTTGGCTATGCGGGTGCCCATACTAACACCAACGGTATAGGCAGAACCGGAAGCTTTCGCCTGCTGACTGGTAACATTGTTTGCAGCAAACGAATTGGAAGGCGACACACTGGAGTTAACCGTATTAAAACTTCCTGCTGCAAAACCAACCGAGGTCCATATTTTTTCTACCGATTTGTTTTCGTCCTTGTTCGCGGCCAACGCGCGAGCCTTATCTTCTTCCGTCATTTTTTCCAGCAACTTCATCAATGGATCTTCCTGCGGCTGGAATTTTGATGCATCAAAGTCAGCCGGTTTACGCATGCGCGATGGTAATTTCTCAACGGCTGCGGTTTGCATGGCATTGTTGGTATTAAGCCGGGCAATGATTGCTTGCTGATCGGTAAAAGGATTTGCCTGCGTTGCGTTGTCGGTATTTTCGCGAGAGGTAACAGTCTGATCACCTGCGTCAACTTGCGTTTGGCCTGTACGATGTATATCAGTCTGCTCTGATCCATTCAGTTTATTGGTAGCAGCAATGTGTTGCTGCTGTTGTTGTGTTACTGCGTTCGTAGCGACCGATTGAGTCTTATCCACTGATATATTCTCGTGGCTCGCTTGGTTGCTGTCAATGATTGCATTGGCGGCAGTATTACTTTCTTTTATACTGACAACATTGTGGGAAGACGTTGCAGCGATCTGGTTGCCTGACTGATTTGCCTGCGCATCATTACCATTTACTGCCGCCACGTTTTGCTTTTGTGACTGATCCAATGAAGCTTCACGATTTGCGTTCACAGCATCCGCTTCATTATTCATCTTGTTAATGTTGCCGTCCGTTTTACCGCGATTATTAACATTTGAAGAAACCGATTGATCGGCCACATTACCATTGCGCTCTGTAGCTACTATTGTATTTTGTCGCAGATCTGTGTGATGAATCTGTTCATCATTCACGGCAGCACGATGCTGTTTTGCTGTTCTGTTCGATGAACGTCTATTGGCGACAGCGGCTGTTGATTGCGCGCTGCTCTTATTTCCGTCTGTAAGTAAATTATCATCTCCCGATGTAGCAGCATCTTTGATCAATACATCCGGTGAAGATTGTTCTGCTATAGTTTGCTTTGCAGCAGAGGAAGTTCCTTCGGTAACTATACTTGCATCGTTTTCACGAGCTTGTTTTTCTATACCGGCAGCTGTTGGATCTTGCTGAATATCATTGCCGGATGGATTATCGGCGGCAGCATCCGGAGTCGAAGCGGAGCCTTCTTGTAAGGATGGATTGGTTTTAGTAGTGGCCACACCGCCATAATGCAGATCGTGTTTATCTTTCACGATATAATAGCCAACACCGGCTACACACATAGCAAATGCAATAGACGCTGCCGCCAGGAGCTTATAGAATAAGATCCTGCGTTTCATTTTGTCGCCTTCTGCTTTTTCGAGATCAAGCTCAATGTTCGTCCACGCATTGTCGGAGGGACTTACCTCGGCTTTGTCGAAAGCATCCTTGAACGCATCCTCAAATTTTCGACTCTCCATATCGTTCATAGTACGTTGATTCCTTTAGCAATCGCTGCTGCAACAAGTTCTTCGCGCGTGCAAACTGCGACTTCGATGTTCCTTCTGATATACCCAGTTGTTCTGCTATTTCTTTATGACTGAATCCTTCAATGGCAAACATGTTAAAAACGATCTGGCAGCCCTGCGGCAAGGCCTGTATCATTTCCAGTAACTGCGTGAAGTGGATGCCGGATATACTTACTTCATCTTCCGGAAGGTTGGTCTCTTCAATATCGACCATCGGCATCAGGTAGAGTTTCTTTCGGTTGGCGTTCAGAGCAGTGTTTACCATGATGCGTGTGATCCAGGTTTCGAGCTTCGAATCACCGCGGAAACTTTCTATCCCCTGGAAGACTTTGACAAAACCTTCCTGAAGGATATCCTCCGCTTCTGCCGTTGTTTTGGAATAGCGCAGGCAAACGACCATCATTTTTCGGCAATAGCGATCGTACAAAGCCCGTTGAGAAGCCCTGCTGCCTTTACGGCACCCGTCTATAAGCTCGTTTTCGCTGAGCATCAATCCGATAATACGGCCATGTTGCATGTTAGACACCTCGCCGGTTGAAAAAGTTGGAATACCTGAAACGATCGTAAGCTCCCGAAAGAGTGTAAACGCTTTGATTTTGGCAATTTCTTTTTTCCTTTGTCGTTTGTACGCAATACCCAATTTCCAAGGGCTTGCCGGTATAGCATGGCGCCCTTTAAATTTTTTATCAGTTCAGCATGAGATCCATACTGTTTTCGCTTAGTCTCCTTCTGCTCGCTTCTGCCTGCACCCCGATCGCTCAAAGTTCGCTTAATTCTCAGGGTAATCCTAAAACCCTGCAACGCAGTGATCAGGCGTATGAACCACAGATCAAAACCGTACAGCTCTACGCTGCCGGCAATCCGTTAAACCCGGCCGTAACAAACCTCGCACAACAGAACCTGATGCTGGAGTTTGATGACCTCCGGAATCAGAACGATACCTACTACGCCAAAATTCTTCATTGCAATTACAACTGGACTGAATCAGGTCTGCAGGATCTCGACTATATGACTACATACAACGAGTTCCCGATCAATACCTACGAGTACTCGGTTGACACGCATATACTATACATCCACTACAAGTTCGCGGTACCGCCTGTAAGAATACCAGGCAACTATGTGCTGGTAGTATATCGCGGCAGCAACAAAGACGATATTATTTTGAGCAGACGCTTCATGGTATATAACACACAGATCAGCTTTACGCAGAATGGCAATCTCATTGGCCCCGGCAGAATTGCTGATCTCAATCAACAACTGAATTTTACGGTTGATTACGAGAATCTGAACATCATGAATCCGCTTACGGATGTACACGTGAACATTCGTCAGAACCAACGTTGGGATAACCAGGCTTCCAATGTAAAGCCGAGCTTTGTACGTGAGATCGAGAAAGAAATTGAGTATCGTTTCTTCGATGATACACAGATGTTCAAAGGCGGAAATGAGTTCAGGTTCTTTGATCTGCGTTCCCTGGTATACCCGGGACGCAACGTGGCGTATGTCGATAAGAAGGTAAAACCTTTTAAAGCCTATATTCAGAAAGATAAAAGCAGAGACGGCCAGGCCTACGCACAATACAACGACCTCGATGGCAACTATACGCTCGACAATCTGGACTATAACAAGAACATGGCGTATGCAAATTATGTCGATGTAAATTTTACACTCTCATCACCACCTGTTAAAGGCGATGTCTATGTAGCCGGAGCTTTCAACTACTGGAACCTGAACAATGAGAACAGAATGCATTATGATACTGCGCAAAGTGCCTATACTGCAAACATGTTGCTGAAGCAAGGCTGGTATGATTATCAATATGTGGTAAAGTCGCCAACGGTGAGCCCTTATGCATTTGAAGGCAGCCATTTCGAAACGGAGAACCTATACGAGATCTTTGTATACTACAGACCATTTCAACCACAGGCCGACCTGCTGATAGGTTATTTGCGACTGGAGGCAAATCCGCGTTAAGCGTATACCATTTCCTGCTGTGCAGTGCGCTGGATGGAGTCGTTGTTGGCAACATCCAGCATACCAAAGCCCTTGTGTGTAAAGTAGCCGAGGCCATTCTCATAAACATACTGCTGCACTTCTTTGGCAGCATAGAGTGTGAACGGGAATGTATAGCCGCGCACTTCAAACTTTACATCACTATCATAAAGCGGATAGATGCGTGCAAATTTTTTATGCGATGCCTGTATCCGCTGAATATAGTCGTGATCAGGAACGATCTGAAATTTATAGAAAGATGTAAGTTGCTCGGCTGTATATTTTCCATTGGCTTCCATCCGCGCAATAGTGGAATCATATAGCAGATCGGAGAATTCATCGCTCTCGGGAGACACGAATTTCTTTCCGCTCTCATCATTAAATGCCGCCGGAATCACAACGATCGGTGATATACACAGAAAGCGCGATTCATCGCTGATCTTTACAGGTTCTTCCTGCTCAATGGCTTCCGGCACCAGGTGCAAATTGCCTACTATGATTTCCTTCTGCTCAAACAAACGAGCTGTGAAATAGTCCATAAAAGCCTTGTCTGAACAGGCAAACACCAACGTTACCTTCGATGAAAAGTAATGAAGTCCTTTCCGGCTGACCTTGGTCTGCCCCTTCAATCCTGAAAAGTTGTATTGGTTAAACTCTACGTAGTTTTTCTCAGGCCCAAAAATCAAAAGGCCTTTTATTACCTGCGCCAATAGATATTGGTGGTGAAAAGGCACGTACGCACCCCTGTTTTTCAGTGAAAAAATAATCCTGGTTCTCAAGCCAAAAAAAATTAGTCAGGGGTTAAATGATACCCAAACAAAAAACCCGCTCAGCACTGAATGTGAGCGGTTTATAAAGCTAAGAAAAAAAAGTCAAGGTTGAATATATTTGTAAAGAAACTTTAAACGTTGAAGCGGAAATGCATAATATCACCATCCTCCACCACGTATTCTTTTCCTTCTACCGCCATCTTGCCGGCTTCTTTACAGGCTTGTTCAGTTTTATACTGCTGATAATCAGTTAATTTTATAACCTCCGCGCGGATAAACCCTTTTTCGAAGTCAGAGTGTATAACACCAGCCGCTTGTGGCGCGCGCCATCCTCTTTTAATAGGCCACGCCCTAACCTCCTTCTCCCCTGCCGTGAAATACGTGATAAGGTCGAGCAGATGATAAGACGCTCTCAATAACTTATTGAGACCGGATTCAGTCAGACCATACTCCTCCAGGAACACCTTACGATCTTCTTCGCTTTCCAGCTCCGCGATCTGGGCTTCGATGGCGGCACTGATAATTACGACTTCTGCATTCTCATCTTTTACATGAGCCTTCAGCGCTTCCACGTGCTTGTTGCCCGTGTGGATGGAGCCTTCATCAACGTTGGTAACATAAATAACGGGTTTGGCCGTGAGCAATTGCAGGTCGGCAACCGCCTTTTTATCCTCTTCATCTACTTGCAGCGAACGGGCATTCTTGCCGGAGAGCAACGTCTCCTTATATAATTGGAGTACCGATAATTCTTTCTTCAGTTTGGCATCGCCACCTTTGGCAGCCTTTTCGGTTTTGGCAATCTTCTTTTCAACCGATTCGAGATCTTTCAATTGAAGCTCAGTGTCAATGATCTCTTTGTCGGCTACCGGGTCTACGCGACCATCTACGTGCACAATATTGTCGTTCTCAAAGCAACGCACTACGTGCACAATAGCATCTACCTGGCGAATGTTGCCCAGAAACTGATTGCCAAGACCTTCGCCTTTGCTGGCGCCTTTTACCAGACCGGCAATGTCTACAAACTCAATGGTTGTAGGCAATACACGCTGCGGGTTTACAAGTGCCTCCAGAATTTTCAAACGCTGATCCGGAACGGAGATCACCCCTACGTTGGGCTCAATGGTGCAGAACGGAAAGTTGGCAGCCTCCGCCTTGTTATTGGATATAGCATTAAAGAGTGTTGACTTTCCAACATTTGGCAATCCTACAATCCCGCATTGAAGTCCCATGATCGTGTTTTAATTAAGGCCGCAAATATAAGGGGAGATTTGGTAAAGGGAAATGCTGGTGTGTGAAACGTTGGTGGTTATGCGTTATTAATTATCCGTTACAGGTTATCAGATGAGGGCTTGTTAACGGATAACGATTAACCGTTATGAAATGGTCTGTAAGACGAAGCACATCCGGTAAGCACGAAGGAAGCAACAAAAACAGCAATCGAATATAAATAGGCTGACGATTGTAACCAGCGAGATGCTACACGCATCCTGGACAATAAAGAGAAAAACACAAGTAGGTCAGGTTAATATTTTAAAACGCACGCAATATTCCTGTTTGGAAGATAATTTCCTACGATACTTTTCAATTGATTACAACAAAATTTAGTATAGCGTTATCAACGGGATTAAATACTCTTTATCTTTCATCCATCCTCGGTTAGATTTAACGAAGTAAATTCGTTCTTTCCTACAAAGACATAGTTTAGTAATTTTCCGCTACCATGAACAGACAAGAATTTCTCCAGTATGCCGGATTGATCAGTGCCGGATTACTCGTAAGTATAAATACTGCTTCGGCAGAACAATCCAGGTATATATCCAAACGTCCTGAAGCAGGCGCACGCAACTTTACAAGCAAGGCCATTGAAGATGCCATTAAAGAATTTAAGTCGCACGTAAAAGATGAAGAACTGGGATGGCTCTTTGAAAACTGTTTTCCTAATACACTCGACACTACGGTATTCCTGAAAGCAAAAGGCACTCATCCCGATACCTATATTATCACCGGTGATATCGATGCCATGTGGCTCCGCGACAGCACTGCACAGATATGGCCGTATTTACCATTCATGAAGACGGATGCATCTTTGCAAAATCTGATTGCAGGCGTAATCAACCGCCAGACACAATGTATACTGAAAGATCCGTATGCCAACGCTTTCTATGACGACCCTGCCAAGGTTAGCGAATGGAAAGACGACATCACCGATATGAAACCCGGTATACACGAACGCAAGTGGGAAATCGATTCACTCTGCTACCCAATACGCCTCGCCTATCATTACTGGACACTCACAAAAGATACTACCCCTTTTGATGCTTCGTGGAAGTCGGGGATACAGGCAACACTCAAAGTTTTTAAGGAGCAGCAACGCAAACAGAATCAAGGTCCCTATACATTTCAACGTACCACCGCCTGGGCAACCGATGGCGTGCCGCTCGCGGGGTATGGATATCCTGTTAAACCTGTAGGGCTTATCTGTTCCATGTTCCGCCCCAGTGATGATGCTACTATATTTCCATTCCTGATTCCTTCGAACTTCTTTGCTGTGGTAAGTTTGAAACAGGCTTCCGAAATGATTACTGCTATATTTAAAGACAGTGCTTTAGCAACAGAATTACTGCAATTATCCAATGAAGTTGCCGAAGCCTTGAAACAATATGCTGTGATCGATGTACCCGGCCACGGCAAAGTATATGCCTACGAAGTAAACGGCCACGGCAGCTGCAACCTGATGGACGATGCCAATATACCCAGCCTTCTCTCGCTGCCGTATTTAGGTGCTGTAAAAACAGATGACCCGATCTATCAAAACACCCGCAAATATATACTCTCACAAAACAATCCGTTCTTCTTTAAAGGCAAAGCAGGCGAAGGTATAGGCGGACCGCATGCCGGCATGGACATGATCTGGCCGCTCAGCATTATTATGCGCGGACTCACCAGCACCAGCGACCAGGAAATAAAAGACTGTATCAAAACACTCAAAACCACTCACGGAGGCACAGGCCTCATGCACGAGTCCTTCCACAAAGACGACCCGCAAAAATTTACCCGCAAGTGGTTCGCCTGGGCGAATACTATATTTGGTGAGTTCTTATGGCATGTATACAAAGAGAAGCC